>DUPC01000013.1 GCA_012838545.1 Acholeplasmataceae bacterium | reverse complement strand
CAGTTAGGGTAACAGTTGCATCATCTTCACCAACTGCAGGGCGTGTTACTTCACCGGTTTCGGAAATAATATCTGGGTTACTGGATTCCCAAGTAATAACAACACCATGTAAACCTTCGGTAGGTAACACTAGATTGCCGGTGACTGTTTGGCCATCAGTAATATTAATATCATTAATCGCTTCATCAATCTTTTCTCCTGGAGTCAATTCTACGATAGAGTATTCGCCTTCATACCCGGCGAAAACAGCCCGCCATTCTCCAGTTCCAACAGCAGATTGATTTCCATAGAAGAAAACCTTAAGAGTTACTTTTTGATTTAATAATCCCGATAAAACTTCAGTATTTGATTGATATAGTGATAATTGGTCACCCTTTTCAGCTTGAAGGTAATAATAATTACCTAGTTTTACAACTTTTCCGGTAACTTCCAAATATTTACCAAATAGGTTTGCATCTGGGAATTCGGAAGTGACAATTTCTTCAATAGTCATTGGGATAGCTGTTAATGGAATTTCATTTCCTGTAGAAATAGTTTCAACTAAAGTTGCAGTTGCACTAAATTGAGGAGTTCCGTTATAATAGCCTTTTGTACCGGTAATCACTACAAAATCACCATGATCAGAGGTTTTATATTTATAAGCTAATACAGCTACACCGTCTTCGCTTACAATATAAGAACCATCATTATAGAGATAGACGTATCCTCTTACTGTTGCTTCTGCTCCTTCTGGAAGGGCCAAGAATTCTTCTACCGTTAAAGTTCCATCTGTTTCTTCTTCCCATACCGCATAAAGCACTAAATCACTAGTAACTGGAGTTTCAAAATCGTATGGTTCGCCTTCAGGTTCTGTTGACCAGTGTAGGAACGCAAAGCCATCCTTCGTTGGATTCTCCTCTAATCTAACCGCAAAACTCATATTCAAGATTTTTTGTGTCAAAACTTCCACATCATCAACCATGAATACAACATCTAATAAATAGTCTTTAGAGACACTAAAATAGAAATGTTTATAGTAAGCATAGTTGTCAATGGTGATAATTGCTGTTAAGGTTATTTCTTGATCTTCAACCGGATCTGTTATGGTTACAAGTCCAGCTTTATTGACTGAGTATGTAGTATTATTTGATTGCCATTGAATTGAAGTATCATAATGGCCTAAAGTAATCAATTGCTCTACACTTAAGAAATCATCATATAGTTCTGCTAAATAAGCTGCTTCAAGTTCTGCCGAACGTTCATTGGAATATCTGACTAGACCATAAAGAGTTATGTTGCCAGTTGTTCCCTCACTGATTTGGGCAAATGGTTGCGCCATTGCTTCATCCAAGAACCATCCAAAAAAGATTCCATGTTCATCTAAGAGTGTTAGGCCTAGTAAGTCTACCACATCCTCAATCGTATAAGTTGTTGGATTTGGATTTGCTGCTACTTCAATACTAAACTCATTAGTGATATTATAGAAAATAGTATATTCAATTGCTACCCATAAAGCTTTTATTTCGAAGCCTTCCTCAGTAATCGGCATCGTTGCTGGGAATTCCTTATCCCAACCAGCAAATTCATAACCTTCACGGGTGAAAGTTGGAGGGGTTAATATTGCTCCAAACTTTTGGGTGATGCTAACATCTTCTTCATCAGCACCATTACCCAAAACTTTTATTGAATATGTATTTCTTATATAATACAATTTAATTACCAAACTGCCGTCAGGTAGAACGGTACCTTCTTCATAATTAACAGTAGGTGTAAAGCCTTCAAATACTTTTGGATAAGCTTTTACTACCATATCCGTAAAGTCCTCAAAAGGTTCTTCTTGGTGGAGAGTAAACTCATCATTTTCCACATTTTGTAGATAATGTTCAACCTTATATGGAACTTTTACAGGATTCCATTTTGCGTATAAAGTAATGGATTCAGTAATTGGCGTATCAAAATCAAACACTTCGTCATCTTCGGTATACCAATCATCAAAAGCATAGCCTTGTTTTGTTGGATTAATCGGTCTTGTTGCTTTATTACCGACAATTACTTGTTGAGACGATACTGCGCTTCCCCCTTGCGGATCAAAGGTAACAATAAAGGTTGGCGATTCAGTCCATTGCGCAACGATTGTCACATCCTCAGCAGGCATGGAGAATGGGAACTCCTTGTTCCACCCGGAGAAGTTATAGTTTTCTTTCAACGGCGTTTCTTCTGGAGCAGAAACTTCTGCACCAAATTTATAGGTGAATTCAGTAGGATTTTCCCAAGAACCACCATTCAAATCAAATATGACTTTATATGAATTTCTGGAATAGTAGAACTTAAAGATTGAACTTCCGTCTGCCGCAATCTCTAAAATAGCTACTTCTCCTTCATAGTCTTCCAAATAAGTAAATCCTTCAAATGTTTTTTCATTTGTTAGTGTGATTAATGTTCCGGTTAAGGCTTTTTCAGTTTCAGCATCCAATTCCTCAAAACCGCCCACAAGACTTTCACCATAATATTTAATGGTGTAATCGACTAAAGCTGGTTTCCAAGAAGCGGTAACTGTAATATTTTCGGTTACTTCCAATGGGAATTCCACATCCCAAGCATCAAATTCATAACCTACTTTAGTTGGATCAGCCGGGGCTTGGATTACTTCTTGGTATTTTGCGATAACTGGTTCAATTTCTGATCCGCCTTGAGTATCAAAAGTTACTTGATATTCATTACGAGTATAGTAAAGTTTTAACACAAGTGTACCACCGGCTTCAACTACACCCTCTGTTTTTGCAAGCGGATGATTTGAATCATATGTAAAGCCAGCAAATTCTTTTTCTTCTGCTTGAACCGTATGTCCAATAAAACTATCTAAAGTATCTTCATCCAAAAGAACATAGGTTTCGCCTTCAAGCGGTTCGCCAAAATATTGGACTTTGTATGTTGCAGAAACATCCCATTTGGCATAGAATGTAAGATCGCCATAAGATCCTACATAAACCTTTTCAACTTGGTCTGTATATTCCTCATCGGTATACCAACCTAAAAAGACTTTTCCATCTGCGGAAACTGGTGTTTCAAGCGCAAAAGAGGCTTCGCCTAATTTGTACGATGTTTTATATCCATCAACTTCTTCCGGCAAAACATTTTCATAATAAATGTTGAATGAAGGTGCGCTAGTGACCCCTTTGGGAATTAAAACTGTAAAATCTTGGGAAGCTTTTATTGATTCATCATTTGGTCTGAAAACTTCAACTGTTACAGTAACCAAGGCATCTTCATCTGTTGGTCGTTTTACTACAAACCATCCATCCATATATTCTAAAACTTCTGGTGTGTCTGAAGTCCAGTTGAATTTGTTGTTGAATGGGCTATTTACCGCTACCGGAAAACTAACAATAGCTTGTTCCGGTACGTTGACCAATTCAAGGTCAGTCGTAACCATTTCTTCATCGGACATGCTTGCTGCTTTAACATTAAAACTAACGAAAAAAGTTAAAGTCAACAAAACACTAAGGGCAAAGACAATTTTAAGAAACTTTTTTACACTTACCTCCTGTATAATAATAAAATAACTTATCTATGTTAGCGATTGTTTTTGGGAAAACAATCTAAAACCCCGTTAGGAACTGGAAGGAATCGTGAAACGGAATTTGCATAGTTCGATGTAGTTTCCTTTTTCCACGATTGCATATAGGATAACATCACAGGCAAAGTCACCTTTGGTTATCGTTACCTCGCCTGTTTCAGGATTAACCGAAACCGCAGTAGAATCAGCTTGCCAAATAATCTTGGATTGATTATTTTTTCCTACCAGCGGTAAAGGGTCAAGTTGGTTTACTATACCACTTAAAATATCTTGATAATCATCCTCGAGTGCTAATTTATCATAATAAACATCAGTTGTTTGAACATCATACATTGCGATTAAGGTCAAATCACCAATCGTTCCTTTTTCAATTTTTTCTATTTTTTGTCCATTTTGAAACCACCCCAGGAAGGAAATACCTTCTTTGGTCGGATTATTTAATACAACTTCATCCAATACGGTATAAGTGGTCGGGTTATCAACCGGATTTCCATCATTAATATAAGTAATTTGATAATGATTTATTTCATAGATCGCATTTATCGATAAATTTGAAAGAACCGGCTCCGGTTCTCGGTCCCATCCAATAAAAGAATAACCCCTTACTTCCGGCGCTTCTGGATAAGTTGCATAATATCCGCTTCTCACTGGTTCGATTTTTATTAAGTTTTCATCTGCATAAAATCTTACCGTATAATAGGTAATTTCAACCTTAAAAAAAGTACATCCTGCCAGAAAAGAAAGGTTCAGAAATATTATCAATGAAAATAATAATTTTTTTCGCATATAGATTACCCCTTAGTCATTTTTTTTGAGGAAAAATTGCCTAATAAACATATTATGATTATATCATAACTAAAAATGTTTGCAAATAATATTATAAAAAAGAAAAACAATTAAATTTATGAAGTTTTTGGGTTCTTTTTACAAAGAAACCTGCTTATTTTGTTTTACTGTTCTCCTTAAGAGATTTTTAAAAAAACGCCAATAATTGTTGGGGAACCAATAAGTTCAATAATTTAATTTAAAAACCATTAAAAAATAAAGAAAATTGCTCTCGCCAATATCCCAAACAAAATTGCCATCATTACACTAAACAAAGTACCTAATAAATACTTTTCCACAAAGTTTTTTTGGTTTAATTGTTGATATCGCGCAAAAGTTTTTAACGCCACTATAATAGCAATCCCTTCATACGCTTGCAAGAAAAATAATAGAAATATGATAATCCTCTCGCAATAGCCAATCCATTTGCCATATTCATTTACTTCCACAGGGTACTTAATTTTTTCTGTGGTTATTTCTGTGACATCATTTGTAGTCTTTTCAATCACTCTTACTTCTTCCAGCGATTCTTTGTCATTTTTATTATGGTTTAACGTAATAAATAACTTCGCAATTAAGTGTCCGGTGAAACAAGTCAACAACATGAAAAAAGTTAGAAGCAAAATAATCATAAATAACGGTTTATAAATAATGTTTGACACCAAAATACTATCAACGATATTCCCAAAACGGTAATTTGGAACCAATAGGAAAGTAAAAACAAATAAAAGCATAAAATGTAATATTTGGTCTGCTAGGAATACAAAAAAGACATTATTTCGGAAAAGTTTGTTTAATAATCTTTTTCCGAAAGTATCTAAAAGAAAATGAAAAACCGATATTATTGCAATGGTTGCAATAATTGGAAAACTAAAAAGGACGGATTTCAAAGTAAACAAATAACAAATAAACAATATGACGATTGTTGAGACAAAATGAATAAAAGCGTGAAGGATGGCTGTTTTATAAGATTTTACTTTTCTTTCCGCCATTTCACGGCTTTGCCATAAAAAGTCAGATATTAAGTGACTCAAAAATAAAATAAAAAACACCATAAAGAAAACTCCTTTATTTAAAAATTGTTTTTAATTAAATCAATTAGATCATTTACTATGTGATACTCTGCTCTTTGAAGAAATTTGGAATACTTTATTCTTTTTTCGTCCTTGGTCGAAGTATTATCTTCATAATTTGTTAATAAGTCATATAGTTCATGGTATTCTTTTTGGGGATGCTGTTTAAAAAGCAAAACAGCTTTGTTTTGTTGTTTAGTTCTTTTTAAAACTTTTTCCGACAATAAGAAGAATAATATTTGATGCAATTTATTGATATTCTTGTCATTGGAAAAATCGATTTTTAACCCAATATTCCCTTCTAACTTTTCGTTATACTTGGGAAGTCCCCGCTTTACTTTTTCTAAAGCTTCTGTTGCTCGCCAAATAGAGACACCATTGACTAAATTGGCATTATCGCTTTCGTCATCCAATCGACCAAATCCACAACCTATAGATAATGGCACCTTATATTTTTTGGCACTGATTAACAATAATTGAAACGCATCTAATGCTGCATCAAGACTTCGGTAAATTGAAAATAACTCGTCCCCTGCTCTGACCGTCATTTCAATTAAAGTTGCTTGATTATTTTTATAAATTAAGAATAATTCATCGTTTACATCTTTGGTAATCTTTTGTAAATCACGGTATTTTTTATTTTGTTTGGATAGTTTAACATCAGCTCTTATGGTAAAAAAGTTTTGCAAAGTCATCACCACCTTTCAAGAACAATTTGTATTAACTTTCTATTTAGTGAATGTTTTTCGTTCACTTAGTAATTATATAACAAAAATCGTTCACTCAATTATAACTCATATAAGTGATGTTTGTCAATCATTTATAAAAATTTTATGTAAACAAACGGTCCGTTAAGATCATTTTTAAAACTATTCAAAAAAGAAAAAACTTTGATACTGGCCAAAGCCACAGCATCAAAGTTGTAGTCCTTTAGAAACTTCTATCCTATTTTGATTACCCACCCTTGACAAAAACAAATCATAGCCAAATTATGCTAGCTATGATTGCCAAAGGCGGTGCATAAAAGTTAGTAAGTCCTTTAATAAATTATTTTGCGCTTGCAAAAGACACTTCAATTACCTCTTCGACACTAACGTCAAATATAAGCAATCTTTTTTTTCCAGAATATAGGAAGGAGAATATCTATTATTCTCCAGAGCGTTTATTGTTTGTCTTGAACAACCGACCAAATCTGCCAGTTCTTGTTGGGACATATTATTTTTTTGGAATCTAAGATTTTTAATTCTATTGGAAACCTGCTCAATTATCATACTTGACCCTTTTTAATGAAACAATTATGTAGAAAAAATTAAAGATTATAAAAACCCAAAAAACTGAACTAAAACCCAAAAACCAAAGCGGGCTTGTAGAAACATGGCCATCATCTTTATATACGACATGAAGAATCATACTCATAATGAAAACAACAAACATCATCGCGACCAGTGTTATTGTAGCGCTAATGGCTTCAATTTTTTTTAATTTCTCTCATCTGTTTTTTCTCTTTTTCGCATAACGAAAATGATTACGAAATATACAATATTGGCAAGTATAAAAATTAACAAAGTGATAGTTCTATAATTCGATAAGGATAAACTTCAGGTTGCGCGCCTGAAAAGAAAACTACGAAAAAAATAATGAAAAAGATACTCCAACAAATAAAGTTCAACAACGATATTTTGGCTCTATAATCCTTTGTTCCAATCTCCTGCATCCAATGTAACGTATTTTTTCCCATATTGTCAAATATTTTTTACATTTTTTGCTAATCTTATTTATTTGCTAATCTTAAAAAAGAAGGAAAAACGAATGTTTATTTGTAGTGGGCAGAGGTATTTGTCTTTTGTTGTTCCACGTTTTTCCTCATGGCCAAAATTGAAAGAGCTTTATTTAAAGTACTATGCTCATCAAAGGCAGCAGATTACCTATTTTAGATAATTTCACACCCCAGGTTTTAGAATGTTTTTATTACAAGGGCTTCATCAAAATTTCCATTCAAAAACCGCACCAAAAGAAAGAAACAAGGAAAATTTCATTTACAATAAAGAAATAATCATCGCTTTGATTCACTCCTTAATACTGGGAGATAAACTTGCATGAAATATAATTGATTTTTAGTAGTTACCTGAGTTAATCAAATCATTTTCCGATATATTTGCCATCATAACAATAGTTCGAATCGCCAAACAACTCCCTAGTTTTTTCATAAACAAAACTGTTGGCACCGACTTCAGGTTTTTGTTAAGAGAAAAAACTCCACATTAAATCATTCAAGCGAATAAGTAAAAATGGTTCCCGGAACATCTGATATAAACACAATCTTGCCATTTTCCGGAAGCACTACCGGTTGATTGCCGGATATAGTTGAATAAAACAAACAACTAGTATTATCATAAATTGCAAAAGCACCACTTTCTGGTAAATCAACAGTAATTGTTTTTCCAACATTTTCCGGGGTAACTTTAAACCACATTGAATAGCCCTTTTGGTCAATAGTGAGGTTGATATCTTGACCCGCCAATAAGTTAGAAATGTCTTTTTCACTGATAAAAGTCCAGCCAACATAGTTTAAGTACTCATGTCCATCTTCTATGAAAAATTTCAATTGTCCACTGTCACGTCCATTCATTACCGGAATCTGGGCAGTCTGGGTTGCTGTAAATAAATCTTCAATACAATAGGTGGAAAAATAGCCCGTTAATTCTGCAAATGTTTTAAGGTTAAGCATCACACTCACAAATTCAAAAAACGCTTGACTTTTGTTTCCTTCACTTAATAAGTAATATTTTCCACTCCTAAGTTCCCAAGTTTGTTGTATTTCCTCCGGTAAGTCACTAGGGGTGATTTTTACCGAATCATAACTAGTTATTTTCACATTGGCAATACCCGGTAGAGCGATGGTTTGCACCATTCTTAAATAGGTTTGGTTATTTGCTTCTGTGACAAAGGAAATTGCTTTCGTTTTGCTTTCGTTAATAAACTCACCGCTTGAATAATATTGATAATTTTCCGTAATTAACTCATCAGCCAAAATAGTAATCGTTAAATTGCCATTTGCTTCAATATCAATTTGCTTGATGTTCATATTATCAATGTAAAAACCAGAAAAACTTACTAAATCCTCACTAGGAATTGGCGTTAGTCCGGCATCAATTGCTTCCAGCGGAATAATTTCTTCAATTCTTTTTAAATCAAGTAGGGCTTGTTGCAAAACAGCAATACCCATTATTTCGCCAATGGTTGAATTTCCTCCTGACATCGTAACCGCAAACGTCAAATTCTCTTCCGGCAAAACGATAAAGGAACTATGAAATAGATAAGTATCGCCACCTTTGGCAATTCCTTTGATGCCATAGCGATTAAACGGATACAAATCAACGGAATCCCAACCTAAGCCATAACTAAAAATGCTATCCGTTTGTTCGGGCCAAATGCCTTTTAAGTATTCTTGAGCTTGCATCGCAACTTTGGCTTCATTTGATAAAAAGTTTTGCGCCTGATAACTCTTAGGGTTATTCATAAAAGCTTGGCCGAGTTTACATAAATCAAGTGCAGTTGAATAAATACCGCCCGTACCAATTAAGTTGATACTATCAGTTGGCGTTACTTCGCCCCCGACATAGGTTTTTGCCATTTTGGTCCGGTCGAAATCCCTTTGAGGGGTAAAAGTATAATTTAATCCTAACGGTTCAGCAATATTTTCTGCAATAAAATCCGTTAATGTTAAACCACTAACTCTTTCAACCACCATTTCCGCTAAACTAAAACCATCATTACAATAGACCGAAAATTCGCCCGGATTTGCTTTGAGACCTTGATGAGACAGCATTTCCAAAAAATAATCATGATGATACGTACTTGTTTCCCCCAATAACATCGCATTGGCGAAAGTTGAACCCATTATTCCCGATGAGTGATTTAATAACATCCGTACGGTTATTTCTTGATACCGGGGATCTTCCATGACAAAATCGGTAACATAAGTCGTCACTGGTTCATCCAAATTGATTTTTCCTTGATCAACAAGAAGCATAACGGAAACAGCGGTGAACATTTTGCTTACCGAGCCAATGCCAAAGATGGTTAAATCATTTATTTCAGATATTTCATCTTCAACATTTCTTTCTTTTGTTCCTTGGGTTACTACTTCGTTTTGATACATTAAAGCATATTGAAGACTATCGATCCCCAAAACATTAGCATATGTTTCCGCTATCTCAGCAGCGAGTTTTTGTGTTTTTTCAAAACGATGCTCTTTTTCAATGTGGATATTACATGAAGATAGAATAAAAAATAAAAACACAAATAAAAAAGATAATATGCGACCACGTTTAACAAATCTTTTTGACATTATTATTGCCCTCCCATGGATTAGTAATTTTTTTTTGTTTTACTTTGCCCCTCTTTTAATATCTCTCAATCTTGAACCAAGATAATCAAGGGTTCAATTTCTCACATGAGAAAGTCCAATTCGATTGAACCAAAATTTCGACAATTTCACCTGTTGGCAGCGAATATTCCGTTGTTGGCGCTTGCAAAGCCCCAGGAAATAAAACTAACCCTTCCGGTTCGGGGATTAACGGTGTATCAATGTCTTTTTGAACGATACAGCGCATAGCATCCTGACTTCCAAAATAATAATCAATAAAGGTTTGGCGATCCTCACTCGATAAGTCATTTACGTACAAAGCAAGTTGAGCACCTGATGTATCAACAGGAATCCAACCATAATTAGGCAAGTAAAATTCAGCCCAAAAATGCGTGCCAAATTCACCGCTGAACAATTGAAAACCACCGGTTGCTCTTGCGGGGATCCCTAATGATCGACACAAAGCCGAAAAATAAATGGATTGCGATCCACAGTCCCCTCGTTTATAAAGATGAACATACTGAGCTTCCGTAAGATTTGTTCTTGGGAAAAGCAAATAATGGGGTACAAATGAATAATCAATATTGTTAACAATGTAATCATAAATTTTTCTAGCTGCAAGACAAGGATTAGTTTCTCCTTGAACTATTTCTTCGGCTTTTTGGCGAATCGCTTGAGTTATTTCGGTATTACCTGTCGATTTAGTATATTTTTGATAAATCTCTGATTCTTTATCATACATGCCAACTTTACTTGAATCGATTATAAACCTTTGTTCAAAATGTGTATAACTAAAAACAATTTCAATTTCTAGATCTTCTGACAATTCCTCCATCGGAATTTCCATATAAACTATACCTATATCTTGATCATATAATACGGGATATTTAACCCATTTTTCTGGGTAAATTTTTTCAATACTAACATTGGCTTGAGGACCGCTGTTTATTGGAAGCGGAAACCAAATCCGATAAGTTCCCATTTCGGGAAGAAGACTTCGTTCTATTGACACCTTATGTGTTCCACGATAAGAAAGAGGATTTTGAAAAGGCATCCATAAGTGTTCCGGAGTTTCTTTGGCATCTTCATTTATCGCCTGAATTAAATTTGAATATAAAAGTTGCGACGCCTCATCCGAAAACATTAATTCCATATGACGATATTGAAGATTAACAACTGAATCAACGAAATAATGTTTTTCATTATCCCAAGTATAATATTCTAACTCATCGTTCATAAGCCAATAATCAATTTGTTCCGAATTAACTCCGGGATAAGTATGTTCAATTAAAGCTATTATGGTCTCTCTGTCAAAACAATATAGTTCTTCAAAAAGGGAGATTCTTTGAAGAGCCTCACCACATTTTCTCAATAAAGCATTGTCTCCATCCATTTGTAAAACCTCAAATGCTTCCGAATATTTTTCTTTGGCGTTTGAAAAGGCCATTTGCTTTTCATATTGCTCTCCTTGATATAATAGTTCTTCTTCCAAAGTTAACTTTTTGTTATTACACCCCATTAGCGAAAAAATAAAAACAAAAACCAATAAAAAAGTTAAAAATAGTTGTTTATAACTCTTTATAGGTAATCTTTGAACAGTGAATTTACTTTTTTCTTTTGCTTTTGCTTCCATAATCTTAAAAAACCTCCATTTTTTTGAAAAAAGCTTTTCTGAATATTAGTATATCATACTAGGAAAAATTACCTAATCAAAAAATTAATTTTTTTTGTTGATTAGGTAATTTTAAGCAAAAAACTTCAAATAATGTCTATTACAAATCGCTAGACTGTGTAAAACCTAGCATTCAATTTTTTAAAAAAAGCCCATTATTTTTTTTCATACCCCAACAAATAAAAAAGAAAAGACGAGAGAATCTCCTCTCACCTTTGTACGTTTACTTCTAATCCTTAAATTGGTTTACAAAACCCTTTTAAAATATTGCTTCCTAAAAAAATGTATTTGAAGAATATTTTCACCGTTCTTTTTGGCTATCCTATTGATGGTTTCTTCTCTATTTTATCAACGATTTTCTCGTTATCATTTCAGCTTTTTTAAATCTGGCATAAAATGATTGTTCATTATAACCTTGTTTAGCCGAACTTTCAATTAATTCAACTTCATTATTGATCAGTTTTTCTGATAGTTCTTTTAGATCATCTATTAAATAAGAATCAACAGGATTATGTGACGATACTTTACTTTGGAATTCTTGACCTAAATGACCTGGATAATAATGCCAGTCATAAAAGCTTATATCGCAGTTATTGATAAGGTATGCTTTAAACTTATCAATTTCCTTTATATAGGTTGATAAATCACTAGCATCATTTAGTTGCAACCACACTCCGCAACCCGAACCGAACTCATCACCAGTAAATAAGTTATGTGATTTTTCGTCAATAAAGATGACTGACCCATTTGTATGGCCTTTAATTTTATAAGCTTTAATAACCATATTGCCTAAATCAAATTTTTGATTGTCAGAAATAACTTTTATCTCGATATTATTATCCTTTAATAAATGTAAATCTTCTTCGGCCATATAAACAGTTTCAAATTCATTAAGATGACCAGTATGATCAAAATGTCCATGGGTTAATACGGGAATTAATTCATTTAAAGAATATTTTCTAATTTCATTTAATAACGAAAAATCACCCGGGAACAGAAAATCAATAACTAAAGTTTTCTTGCTTCCAATTATTAAATAACTGGTACAACCTCGTTCAGTTATTGAATAGGTGTATTTATTAATTTGATTAACTTTTAGTTTAATTTCTCCGGAATCACTCATAAAAATGCCCCCCCTTTTGACATCCTTCATTATAACATTTTGTGATAATTAAAACAATCAGATAAATAGTTATTAATTAATTAAACAAAAAAAAGGCGCACGCGACCCTGAAATGCAACAAAATGAATAAAAAAAACTGCACAGTCCAATTGCGCAGTTAATGTGTATTTTTCTTGATGAGATCCATAAGTTACTGCTATTCTTT
>DUPC01000012.1 GCA_012838545.1 Acholeplasmataceae bacterium | reverse complement strand
TGCGGATATGAATTACATTGACCCGACAATACCTGCTACCGGCGCATTGATGGTTGAATTCTATTTAGCCAACAAAGACGAATTGGTATTGACCCAAAAGGCTGCCGAAGCGCTTTACACCGCTATCGTTACTGATACCGGAAGGTTCCAATACCGAGGAGTAAACGGTGAAGTTTTACGGGCTGCGGCAGTTTTGGTCGATACCGGTATTGACATTGAAGAAATATATAGTAAACTATATTTGAAAGATTTTTCGGTTTTTGTGCTTCAAAGTTTTGTATACAAAAAAATGAAACAAACCCCTAATGGTGTTGTATATATACACTTCACACAAAAGATTATGGAACAATTCGGGGTAAGCATCGAAGATGCATCAAGTCTCGTAAACGCTTTATCGCAAATCAAAGGTTCGTTGATTTGGGTTGCTTTTATCGATTATCCCGACGGTTCGACGCGGGTTAGAATTAGATCGCGTTTTGTTCCAATTAACGATATTGCCACCGGTTATCGCGGGGGCGGTCACTTAATGGCGGCGGGAGCAACCATATATAACGTAAAAGAAAAGAAGAAGTTGTTGGAAGAATTGGATTTACGTTTAAAAGAATTTAAATTGGCTAATCCGGAGAAACAATAATGAAGGTGCTGATTGTCAACGATGACGGAATTAAATCTCCTGGTTTAAAAACTCTTGTCGAACATTTATTGCCATACGGTTATGAGTTGATGGTTCTTGCCCCTACAACCGAAAAGTCAGCTTCAAGCCATGCTTTAACAGTAAGAAAGGGTATGAAACTGACCAAATACCCCGATATATTCGAAGGAGTTCCGACATATTCACTCGAGGGCTCGCCTGCCGATTGTGTGAAATTTGCCAAACACCAGTTGTCGTTTCCATTTGATATCGTTGTGTCGGGAATTAATAACGGATTAAATATGGGACACGATATTCTCTACTCGGGAACGGTTGCCGGCGCAAGCGAGGGGGCTCTGCTGGGGGCAAAAGGAATTTCTTTTTCGTGTGAAATAGGTGATTTATCGGGTTTTATTAAATGTTTTGATAAATTATGGCCAAAAATAATAAACAGTCAATTGTTCCAAGAAGGAAATGTATTAAATATAAATATTCCTAAGCATTTTAAAGGGATAAAAATAACCAGACAAGGTTATAATCCTTTTAGGACGCAATTCGTGTTAGAAGGGGAGTATTATTATGCTCGGGGTTCTGCCAACCATTATCTCGATGTAAATGAAATTGAAACGGATATTAAGAGTTTTCACCAAGGTTATATCTCGATAACGCCCCTTACGGTTGATCGAACGGATCTCGAGGTTTTCAATAAGTATCAAGACCTAAAATGGTGATTTTATTCTAATTCATTTTTGCCATTCATATAATGAATGGGTGAAAATATATATGTTAAAATTTTTGAAGTGGTTAATCAAATCATTGGTATTTAGTATTGTGACGATTTTTGTGTTCAATTTAATTGGTGTATATATTAACGCTAATATTCCCGTGAATATTTGGACAATCCTAATCATTGGAATTCTTAGAATTCCCGGACTGGTGATGATTTTAATATATAATATGTTATAGGAGGAGTTCAGTAAATGAAAGTCCAAGTCGACTTTTCGTTAATAGCTACGGATGGAACCTCAATCAGATTCTTAACTGATGGGGAGTTAACCGTTGAGGATAGTATTAGAAGGCTAAAGTTTGTTGAACAAACCGATGCAAAATTGCTTACCGCCATTGATATCTATACCAATAAAGTGAAAATTCTTCGGACAGGCCTTATTATGATGGATATGGAATTGAATCCTCAGCACGAAACAACGCTTAAAATGAATACCGACGAAAAATTTGAAATATCTATGCGTTGCATTACTGACCACTTGGTTATCGATGATGATTATTTTGAGGCGATTTATCAAACCGAAATGGATAAAGAACACGGAGTATATCATCAACTGAAAGTATCCTTTAAACAAGAGATTACTAATTGATTGCAAATAAAAAGATATTTGTGGTAAAATAAAAGGTACGCTATGAAAGGAAGATTATAAATGGCGAATAAAGATAGTTCATTATTAGAGATAGCAATTGAATTGCTTCACAAAAAGAAAAAACCTCAAAATATCAACGACATTATCAAAGAGGTAATGTCAATCAAAGGTTTAAAATCTTCGCAAGCCAAAGAAGCTGCAACCCAATTCGTTTTGGATTTTATGTCGTCCGGCTTTTTTGTTTATTGTGGCGATGACGCATGGGATTTAAAAGAACGCCAACCAACCTCGGTATTGGATAGAGAGGTTGCGGATTATCCTGACCTTGAAGAAGACGAAGAATTCAAAGAAACGGATATCTTGGATGATCTTGTGAGCGAATTCGATTTAACCGACAGCGAAGCGCTCGAAGACGATGAAGACGAAGAACAAGAAGTCGATGAATTGGAAGAAGAATTTGAAGAATTAATTGGCGACGAAGAAATAAATGAAGAAGCCGATTATGATGAAGATGAAGACGATGATGAAATATCGTACGATAGAATGCGTAAAAAAGGCAAAGGAAAAAACACCGATGTAGAAAACGAAGATATCGACGAGGAATTGCTTGAAAATTTGGATGAATATAGCGAAGAGGACGACGAATAGTATTAATAATGAACAAAAACACCCATAGAATGGTTTGGTAAAAATTCTTTTAGGTGTTTTGTATAATAAAAGTCGAGGGGTACGATATGCTTCTTGGCTTTTTTTATTATCTTAATAAATATCCACTTAATAATCCCCATTGCATGGTATAATAATAAAGAGGAAAAACAGTATGAGCATAAAAGAAATAGAATTTTTAATCAAAAAATACGATTTAAAAATCAAAAAACAATATGGTCAAAATTTTTTAATAGACGACAATATTGTAAGAAAAATAGCGGAAACGATTGATCCTGAACCAAAGGCAACGGTTATTGAAATCGGCCCCGGGCTCGGTTCTTTAACCAAGCATTTAAGCCATAGGTTTGAAAAAGTTTTGTGTTATGAAATAGATTCCCAAATGGTTGATATTTTAAGGCAAGAAATGCATGAAGATAATATATATATTATCCATCAGAATTTTCTAAAAAGCAATATCAAAGACGATATTGACGCCTTTGCTCCAAACAACCGGGTAGTTGTGATTGCCAATTTGCCGTATTATATTACCACTCCTATTCTTATAAAGATATTAGAAGAAGCGCCGTTTATTTCGGAAATTCTTGTTATGATGCAAAAAGAAGTAGCAGACCGGATTTGTGGCAAACCTTCCACTAAAGATTATAACAGTCTTAGCGTTTTGATTCAATTTTTGACAGAGCCTAAAAAGTTATTCAATATTTCGCCAAAATCGTTTATTCCCTCTCCCGATGTTGATAGCAGCGTGGTTTTAATAAAAAGAAAAGAATCCTTTGCGGAGGATGTCATTGATTTGGATTATTTTTACCGATTCAATCGAACAATTTTTCAACAAAGAAGAAAAACCATTGTCAATAATTTGGCCTCCTTTTTAGGTTATTCCAAGGGAATGATTGGGGAAATGCTAAAAAGGGAAGGTATATCCGAAAACGCGCGGGCAGAAAGTTTGACGGTTGAACAGATTGTAAGACTTGCCAATCGTTTCTATCAACAAGATAATCAATAACAAAAAGCCCTATACGACATATTATATTATAGGTGATTATTTGATGTTTCAAATAGAAGATTTAGTTATTCTTCACAACGACGAGAAAAAACATATTTATCGAATCACCCGTATCGAAAAAAACGCACTAAATCATTGTTATTTTTTAGTGGGATATTCTTATCGAGACATCATTAAAGCACTTCCTTCTGATATAAGATTAGCCACAAGTGAGGAAATCCAAAAAGAGGATCTGAAAAACGAGAAGAAATTGGAAAGAATTAAAAAAAGCAAAAGCACAAGGAATAAAAGGACTGTATTGTTTGGAAGGATTCTTCATATTGACGGCGATACGAAGTTTTTGGAAAGCTGTTTAAAATTATATAAAGAAATGAATGTGTTTGCCCAAGGCGTTCATTTGACCGAACGAAACGCCAAAGATAAAATAGTTCAATACATCACCGAGGTTACTCCCGATATTATCGTGGTTACGGGTCACGATTCTTACAATCAACAAGGAAAAGCCGATTTGAAGAATTACGAAAACAGCCAGAACTTTATCGACACGGTGCGTTTGATTCGCAGACACTATGGAATGGATGAGGTTGTGGTGATTGCCGGGGCGTGCGCTTCGCATTTTGAAGCTTTAATTGCCAGTGGCGCCAATTTTGCCTCAAGTCCCGGCCGAATCAGCACCCATACATATGACCCCGCGATTGTAGCCATTAAAGTTGCCACAACCGGGTTTAACCGAATCGTTGATTTTGAGGGTATAGTCAAATATATCGAAAACGGCCGCGATGCGATGGGTGGCGTGGAAACATACGGAAAAATGCGTTTATTTTTATAGGAGCCAAAAATGAAAAAAATTGAAAAAAAAGCTTATGCCAAAGTAAATCTAATGTTGAGAGTAATCGGAAAAAGGTTAGACGGTTATCATGATTTGCAAATGGTTAATGCAAAAATCGATTTATATGACACCGTTACGCTATGCACAAATGATACTAGTCAAGTAAGAGTTGTTTTTGACAAGGAATTTGCTATTCAAAATAACATTGTTGAAAAAATTATTTATGATCTGAAAAATCGATACCGAATTAATGACGGTATTACGGTATATATCAATAAGCGAATCCCCATTGCTTCGGGAATGGCTGGAGGAAGTGCGGATGCGGCGGCGGTTATTCACTTGATGGATAATAGATATAATTTGAATTTAAGTTTTAAGGAAAAACAAGTTTTGGGACTAAAATACGGTGCAGATATTCCGTATATGTTAATCGATGATTTGGCGATTGTCGAAGGGATTGGGGAAGTTATAACTTCTGTTCCGGACAAATTGTCAAAAGAAGTGTTAATAGTAAATCCTAACTTTCCGGTTTCCACCAAAGAAATTTTCCAAAACGTTTCGTCATTTTCTTCCTCATTAGGTCACGCGTATATATATGATGCAATTAAAGCGGGCAAAGTCGAATTACTTCTACAAAACGATTTAATGAATGTTGTGGAAAAAAGTTATCCCGATTTAAGGAAAATAGTAAATGAATTGAAAATTATAACCGACAAACCGGTTTTTATGACGGGAAGCGGTCCAACCTTGGTTGTGCTTTTAAATAACGAAATAGAGGAAACCAAGTTAAATGAATTTAAAAACAAATATTCCGACATCTATATTCAAAAGCATAAGATAATATAAAAGAGGGCACTCAAATGGAGTGCCCTCTTCAATATTTGTAGGTAGGTCAAACGCGTTTCCTATCTAGGATGTCGGTTTAAAAACGCACCTAGCCTACAGCATGTAAAAGTTCAAGGGAATCACCCTTTACTAAGACGCCTTTTACGATTATATTATTTTACAATCATTAAAAAATATACAAAAAAATAATTGGAAAAATTAAGAAAAAAAAATTAACAATGACAAATTTGGCAAAAATTAGATAAAAAAATATAAAATATCTTGCGTTACATATTATAGTGTGGTAGAATAATGAAAAAGGGTATGAGAAAGGTGGAGTGGAAATGGTCATAACAGATGTACGTATTCGAAAAATCGATGGTCAAAGTCGATTGCGTGCGATTGCTTCAATAACCATAGACAATGCCTTTGCAGTTCACGAACTTAGAGTCATCGAGGGGAATGGTGGATTATTTGTTGCTATGCCTAGTAGAAGAACACATGAAAGTGTTTTTAGAGACATTGCACATCCAATCAACATTGAAACACGCAGGATGATTGAAGAGTGTGTGCTACAAAAGTATTACGAAGTAAAAGAAGAAAAAATCGCTTAGAGTAAATTTTAATTATGGACAAAAGGAAAAAGGGCAATCTTTGAGTTGTTCTTTTTTTAATCTTCTTTGCTTTCAAAATCATCTTTTTGGTGTATAATAGTAATTGATATTAGCAGGAGGTGTTAAAAATGCAGATATTGGATTTGGTTCGCATTACCAAGGATATTCGAAAACTAATTATCAAAAGTATCGCATCGATAGGATCCGGACATTTGGGCGGAAGTTTGTCAATCGTCGAAGTTTTGACAGTTCTTTATTTCCGTGAAATGAATATTGTTCCTAATAATCCGAAAAAGGAGGGACGCGATCGTTTAATAGTGTCTAAAGGACACGCGGGGCCGGGTGTTTATGCAACACTGTCGCGCCGCGGATATTTTCCGGAGGAAAAACTTTATACACTAAATAAAATTGGAACCGACCTGCCAAGCCATTGTGACATGAACAAAACCGTGGGGGTCGATATGACGACAGGATCGCTTGGTCAAGGCTTTTCTAGTGCGGTTGGGGCTGCACTGGGCTCAAAAATCAGAAACGACTGCGCCACGATTTATTGTATTATCGGCGACGGCGAATGCGACGAAGGACAAGTATGGGAAGCCGCAATGTTCGCATCACATGCTCAACTAAACAATCTAGTTGTATTTTTAGATTATAACAAAATGCAAATAGACGGTTATGTTAAAGATAACAAGAACCCTGCTGCTGTTATTAGTAAATGGGAAAGTTTTGGCTTTAATACCCAATTTGTCGATGGACACGATATAAAAGCGATTATTGAAGCATTGGATAAAGTAAAATCATATCGAAAAGCTAAAAGCGATAAGCCGAATATGATTATTCTTGATACTATTAAAGGCAAAGGGGTTAGCTTTGCGGAAAGAGCTTTAGTTGGCAGCCACAGTATGCCTGTAACAAAAGAGCGCCTAGAACAAGCGCTTAAAGAATTGGAAGAGGTGTGATATGGAATTAAGACAAGCTTTAGCAAAAACATTATCGGAATTAATGCGAGAGAATAACAAAATTGTGATATTGGACGCTGATTTGTCAAAAGCCAATGGGACTGAACCGTTATATAAGGAATATCCCAATCGTTGCTACAATGTCGGCGTTTCCGAACAAAACATGGCCAGCATGGCAGCCGGACTCGCAACTTATGGTTTTACTCCGATAATCGTTACTTTTACTCCGTTTGCAACAAGGAGGATATGTGATCAGGTTGCAGTATCGATTGCGTACGCAAAACAAAAAGTTGTTATTATTGGAACCGACCCAGGCATTACAGCCGAATTAAACGGCGGTACGCACATGAGTTTTGAAGATGTTGGCGTGATGCGCAGTATTCCTAAAATGGTTATTATCGATATAGTCGATGATGTTCAGTTAATGAAGGCATTGCCGGAAATCATCAAATATCCATCAGTTGTATATGTGCGCATGCCAAGAAAATCCAGACCAACCATCTTTGACGAAAACTATCAATACCGTTTTTTGAAAGCGGATGTTTTAAAAGAAGGCAAAGACGTCACGATTATTGCTTCCGGAACCATGGTATACGAAGCACAGGTTGCTTCCAAACTGCTTGAAGACAAAGGAATTGACGTTGAATTGATTAGCGCCAATTGCATCAAGCCGCTCGATGAGGAAACGATTCTTAAATCAATCAAAAAGACCAATAAAGTTTTAGTTTGTGAAAATCATAATGTGATAGGCGGATTATTTTCGGCGGTAGCCGAACTAATTGTATCTAAATATCCCGTGAAAACCAAAGCGGTCGGTGTAATGGATGAATTCGGGCAAGTCGGAAAATATCAGGAATTGCTTGAAGTTTATCGCATGACACCGGGAGATATCGTAAAGGCAACGATGAAATTAGTAAATGATGAAGAATAGAACCAAGTTTTTTTGGATTTGTATCGGAATAGGATCATTAGTGATCCTCTTTCTGATTTTGATAAGCAATATAATGGATGTGGGAGAACGGCTTCGCCGTATCAATGTAACGGTGGAAATTGCTTTTTATGTTGTTTCTGCCTTGTTGGTTTATTTTTTAATCATCAATCCGCTCCGAATCATTATATTTTCACCAACATTTCAAATTCAAACCGTTTTAGATAAAGATTCCAAAAAAACAAGAAGAGTTTATCGAAAAGTTGCCAAAAACATAATCAAGAAAAATAAAATAGAAGAATCCGCCATTATAGAATTGAAACAATCGCTGAAGGAACCCGAAGAATTACGATTGAATTTGATGAAAATATATAACGACAATATTAAAAAAGACCTAAACAAAATAATTATCCGTAACGCTAAAACAGTCATGATTTCCACCGCTATTTCGCAAAACGGGAAACTCGATATGTTTACAGTGATTGCGGTTAATTTGAAGATGATAAAGGAATTGGTGCTTGAATGCGGATTTAGACCATCGTTTACCAATCTTGGCAAATTATCGGTTAATGTGTTGGTTACGGCTTTGATTGCCGATGGTTTGGAAGACTTGAACTTTAATGAGCTTTTCCCGACCAGCACAACAAGTTTTCTAGCCGACATCCCGTTAATCAAACCAATTATGTCATCGGTTATGCAAGGCATATCAAACGCTTTGTTAACGCTTAGAATCGGACTTGTAACAAGAAGGTTTTTATTCTCTGACTTGAAAGAAGTTTCTAAAAAGGAAATCAGAAGGGATGCATTGAAAGAGTCAATAAGAATGCTTCCTGTGATTGTTAAAGAAAGCATTGTTGTCTTCCCGGAACGCATTCGCAGTTTCTTCCGAAAAAAAACAACTGATGAATATGACGATGCTATGAATGCATAAACAAAAAAAAGGAGATTTTCACTTATGGCCGTAGTGCATGGTAAAAAAGTTAAGATATTTTCATTAAACTCCAATCGCCCTCTTGCCGAGGAAATTGCGCTTCGTATCGGAATCCCCCTATCAGAATGTGAAGTATCACGCTTTAATGACGGGGAAATCCAAATAAATATTTCGGAAACCGTTCGCGGTCACACAGTGTTTGTTGTTCAATCGACCAATAATCCGGTCAATGAACACTATATTGAATTATTGATAATGATTGATGCTTTAAAACGGGCATCTGCCCAATCCATTAATGTCATAATGCCTTATTACGGTTATTCTAGGCAAGACCGCAAGTCCGCATCTCGCCAACCCATCTCTGCAAAACTAATGGCTGATTTGTTGCAAGCAGCCGGAGCTGACCGGGTTATTTGCATGGACTTACATGCCGATCAGATTCAAGGTTTCTTCAATATTCCGATAGATAACTTCCGTGCTTTACCAATCCTCGCGCAATACTTCGATAGTGTAAAGCTCGACAACGTGGTAATCTGTTCGCCCGACCATGGCGGAGCAACCCGGGCCAGATCGCTTGCGGAATCAATTGATGCGCCGATAGCCATTATTGACAAACGCCGTCCTCGTCCGAATGAAGCAAAAGTTATGACGGTTATTGGGGAAGTTAATGGTAGCGACGTTATCATTATTGATGATATTATCGACACTGCCGGAACAATTGTGGCAGCCGTGAAAGCCCTGAAGGAAAAAGGTGCGAAACGCATTTTTGCTTGCTGTACACATCCGGTATTATCACACCCCGCAATCCAAAGAATCGAATCAAGCGAACTTGAGTTGTTGATAACTACCAACACCATCAAACTTGACGAAACAAGATCTCAATGCCCAAAGGTTAAACAATTATCGGTGGCACCGCTTCTTGCTCAGGGTATTTTGAACATCATTGACGACAAACCGTTAAGCGACTTGTTCTATTATCAAAAGAGCGATAAAAGGTGTTAAAATATATGGGTAGCCAAAATAAAGACAGACCATTGTATTTTGATGTAAATACCACGCCGGGGGGAATAAAAATAACCAAAAGGAAAACCGCGATTATTGAAGAAACTTTGGCAGTTTCAAATAATATAAATATAAATTTACGCGAACCTGGTTACTTTGATAACGAATATACGAAAAAGATATTGAGACAAGCACAACTATTATAAATTAAAATTGATGAAATTAAGGAGTGCCAAATGACGGTCATTCCTTTTTTGTTTTTTAAAAAGTAAATTATAGAAAAATTTTTAAATAGAAAAAAGAGCGAAAAGAGGAAAAAAAATGGTTATCAAAAAAATAT
>DUPC01000011.1 GCA_012838545.1 Acholeplasmataceae bacterium | reverse complement strand
TTCCTCCTATGAGCCATCCTTGGAAAGAGGCTTCGTTTATGCAATACGTTAATTCACAGAAACATCAGAAAAATTACGCTAATGTTTAACTTTTTTTGAGAAAAAATCAAAAGATATTGACATAAAATCATAAATTAAAATCAAAAATATTGTAGATTTTTCTCAAATAGTTAAAAAGTAGGGTAATCGTTAAAAAGTAGGGTAATCGTTAAAAAGTAACCTAATCGTTAAAAAGTTGATTTGAAAATAAAAAGGAGACCTATAAATAGCCTCATATTTGACTACTATTGGTCTCACTTTGTCTTGCTGCTGGCGGCGGATAAGAGATTTTGTCCTTTCCGCCAGCAAAAATAAAAGGTTTGACATTGTATCAAACCTATTCATTCGATATGGGGCGAATGATGGGACTTGAACCCACGAATGCCGGAGCCACAATCCGGTGCGTTAACCCCTTCGCCACATTCGCCATGGCAGGGGTAGTAGGAATCGAACCCACATCGACGGTTTTGGAGACCGGTGTACTACCGTTGTACTATACCCCTAGGTGCTATAATATTATATCAAAATCGGCCAAATATTGCAAGTGTTTAATAAAATGTTTTTTGGTGGTTTCTGTCAAAAAGGGTTTATTACTTTACAATCTTTAGAAATAAGGTTTTATCACATGACATGTCTTTTCTAATTACCCTACTGTAACAATGTCTCCTGCCTTTTTCAAACTCAACTTAGTGATGAATGGTCCCACCAGTTCGTAGATTAAAGTCGCGCTTAAGATAAATGCTTTGATTTGCGGGGCATATTCCGGGATAATGGAATCAGCCACAACCGTCAAACCGATGGCAACACCGGCTTGTGGAACTAAGCTCCAACCCAAATATTTTTTTGACCTTTTGGCTGCTTTTAGAAATACTAGCACCCAAATAACTTCCTGCCACTTTTCCGACAACACGGAATACGATATATATTAATCCGATAATTCCCACTTGAGTCAGAACTTTTAAGTTGAGCTCAAATCCGCTTAAAGTAAAGCATAGGATAAAAATTGGCGGAGTAAACCGGTCGACTAATTCCATGATTACATGGTAGTCCTCGGTACGTGCGCGATTCATAAATACCGCACCCATCATCATGTTTGCGAGTAGGGTCGATATTTCCCTTGATCCAAACAAATTCTTGATGATAACGGACATTTAAGTAACGGTAAAAACAAAAGCAAAAATAACACTGATGCGATTGCTTCTGCCGGTATACCAGCGTAGAAGCAAGGACAAAACCCCCCCTGCAATAAACCCAATCAATTAACTTCCCCTTATTTCAATAAACGGTTTCGCAATTGCAAAAGCAATATTCATGTCGGTTTTTTTAAAAGGCATTGGCAAGCGCCACCATTAAACCGAAAAAGATGATTGCAGTGGCATCATCTAACGCAACCACGCTCATAAGGTTTTCCGTGACTTCCCCTTTTGTTTTGTATTGTTTGATTACCATAAGAGTAGCTGCAGGCGCTGTTGCATCTGCAACCGCCGATAACACCATCGCAAAACGCGGATTAACTTCCAGAGGGGTAATTAGCAAAAAAAACCAAAAGCACAAGCAGAACCGATAAAAAAAGCAAACAACGATTCAAAAGTGGCAATGATAATCCGCTGAGCTCCGACTCGGTAAAAAAAAGGATATTTTAAATTCGGTTCCAATTGTAAAAGCGATAAACCCTAAAGCAACTTGCTTCACGATATCCTTTCTTTCAATCATTTTGTTAGGTACAATTTTTCAACCAAGAAGCCCAATTAAAGGTCCAAAGATTAAACCCCCTAACAATTATCCGGTTACATTAGGTAATTTTAGGGTTTGGGCAAACTTACCGAATAAAAGCCCTGTAATGATGATTAGTCCAACATAAAAGAGAATGAATGAGTCAATATTATTGCTTATAAGCTCTGATGAAATCTATTGGTGTTGTAAAAAGGATACCGGTATCCGATTTGTCGAGGGATCCCACGATGCTTTCAATAATCGACACAACTTGTTCAACCTTTTCTTCTTTTTCTACCATAAAGATTGTTTTGCTTTCTTTGCGCTTTATGTCAAGGAATTGACGGAACAATCCGATGATATTTAGTTCATCTTTATTCATTAGTTCTCTGGCCATTCCAGTGGAATTGATAATGGTAGCACCAATAACATGTTGGGATGCAAACTCTTTTAACATCTTATCAATTTTTTTAACTTTGTTTAATACTAAGTTTAATAATTTAACAAATCTTTACCTCACAAGTATATTATTTTTTCGCTTTTCCGTTTAAAAATGCAAATAAATTGTCTTTATTTTTTCGTTTTTAAATCAAAAAAAAGATATATCTTTTGCCTAAACAAAAGATATATCACAATAGTTAATTTCGTAGGGCGCGATGGATAAAGCGATATTGGTCGCCACGATAAAACGAACGCACATATTCAAATGGTCGGCCGTTATCGAGGTAGGTTACGGAACTGCAGTATAGTAGTGCGCTTCCCGGTTGCGCTTCCAAGATTTTGGCCTGTTCTTCGTTCATGATTTTGGCTTCGAGTTTTTGAGTGCAATAACTGATGCGATAATTGCATTTCTTTTCCACATAATCATAGAAAGAACTTTCAAAGACCCGCTCGTTTAAATCTTTAAAAAGCGAACTTGGAATATACATGTGTTCAAGCAGTACCGGCATGTTATCGCCGTAACGGATTCTCCGTATAAAATATACCGGTTCCGTGGTTGTGAGGGCAAGTTTGTCTTTGAGTTTATCATCCGGAGTGATTTGTTCAAAGCTGATGATTTTGCTGGAAGGAACACGGTTCAAACGGCGCATTTCTTCCGAAAAGCCCACTAGACCATAAATTTTCTTTTCCAATTTGTCGCAATTGACAAAGGTGCCCTTACCTTTATGGCGATACAAATAACCATCGCGTACCAAATTATTGAGCGCTTGTCTTACGGTCATTCGGGAAACATTGTACATTTCTTTCAGAACATTTTCCGATTCAATCATATCACCGTTGCGAAGGATACCTTCTTCAATACGATACTTGATGTCCTGTTCAATAATTTGGTACATGCTTAGACCGTTTTTATTAGTGTCAACTTGGTTTACAAGCTTTTTTGCTTCCATGCTTTCACCACTCCTTCTTTATTAATATTTTTTTTATATTTTCGTTAGGTTTTGACTAAACAAGCAAAAACCAAAAATCGTTCCAACAAATTTGGACGAAAAAACATTCAAAGTTTTTATGCAAAAGTGTTTTTCATCGATTCAGTAGAGGTATTGAATTCCTTGATTAAATACCGCTTCTTTTGAAAATTACTCCTCTGGTTTAAAAATAAGTAATTTTTTTATTCGAATAAATCGACATAATATCAAATTTTTTTTACAACTTATTAACATTATACCATGAATTTATCGAATAAAAAAGTGTTTAATTAAAATTATTGCAATTGTATAGATAAGTTAAATACTTGACAAAGTGTTTCAACCTTACTATAATGGATATACTATTTGGCAGAAAGGTTGATATTCATGAAGTCTTATTTACTGATTTTAACCCTGTTTTTGTTTGGCTTTACCATCATTGGTTGCGATAAAACACCTAAAGAAAAAGATACTATTCCCCCTTTAATTACTGTCTACAATGACACGATAAAGGTGCGAATCGGCGAAACGCTGGATCTGATGGACGGAGTAACCGGACTTGACAATATCGAAGGCGACATTACTGGCCGAATCACCATCAATAAAGGAGATTACAATCCCAATCAACCCGGCTCTTACACCATTACCTATAATCTAATCGATAAAGACGGTAATATCGCTACTCCCGTAACAAGAACAATCATTATCATTAGCGACCAACAAATCGAAGATTATCCTTTATATACCGATGAAATTTCCGGAGAACGCTTGCCCCAACCTCAAAGTTGTTTTCCAGGTGCATGGTACCATAAAGTGGTTTCCAGCAAAGATTACTGGCGAGGAATTGTCGGCGTAATTACCCTTCCGGTATTTACTCCGGATAAAGCAAGATTTCAAGGGGGCAAATACTTAGACAATCCTTCCATTTACATGGGGGGAAATGCCGGCAGCGAAAGCGATGCAGGTGTATCCTTATCGCTTGCGCAACTAAAGAACGGTTCAATTTCCACTTACTCCATGGTGTACCGTCCGTTTTGGCGCTACATTACTACCATCAACAAAGATGAAGGTAGTTATTCCGAACACGACGGAGAGTATGCGGTGAGTTGCAACGGCAACAATTGTTATGGCAATTGGCATTACAAAGAAACAGAATATTATTATCTTCCGGGCGATTCCATCAAGATGATGGTTTATAGTCCCAAAGAAAATTACCTTCAATTAAAAATCGATGTCATTTCGGTTTCCACACTTCCCGAATCCGTCAATTTACGGAAAGCAAACGGTTGGAAAGAGCCAAAATCTTTTGCGAGTCCAATGTTTTATTCGGGTGGTCATGGAAAAACGCTGGCAGAGTTCAAAAGGGTCAATGCGATTGACCAAGTCGCTAACGAAGGTAAACCTGCGCAAGCAACTTCCGCCAAAGTCGAAAACGCCGTTTGGCAGGAAGTCTACTTATTAAGAAACATTTCCGGCCAAATTCATCGCGTTCCTTTTGTGGCAAGCCGCCAGTACCGTTTAAGTTGTCCGAGTACCGATGCTTTTATCATCACCAGCACCGACCAACAAACCCTAATGGGCGGAGAAACGGTATCGATTATTCCTAAACGAAAAGACGATTAGTTTTTAATATTTATCAATTATTTAAAAGGCAAAGATTTGAAATAATCCTTGCCTTTTTTTGTTTGTTTTCAAAATACTTATCTTATTTATTGGTTCTTTTTGCGACGCACGAGGAATAGCGCAATCGCTACAGTCGATAAAGCGCTATATATATACATCGCATTGCTTCCACAACCTGATGCCTTTTTGACTTGAACGCTTGTTTCAGGGAAGGTATAATATTTCGATCCGGTTTCATCATTATAATTGACAATGGAAGAATACTTATAAGTGTTTCCGCTTTTCAAATTTTGGAACGTCAAAATGTTTTGTCCTGGGATAATGACTCTATGATTATCCCCGAATACAAAGTATGCTTCGATAATGGTGGAACCGTTGGTATTTAAGGTAACGTTAAATGATACTGAAGATGTAGTGATTTCTCTAACCTCAACCGAAACTTCCGGTGGCAAGGCAACCGTTTTTACAGTAATTGTTTTCAAAGTCGAAAAGGATTTCGACGTACCGTTTTCCGTATAGGTCACTTTAAATCTAACCGTATTGCTTGAAGTAACTTTGGCATCCTCGATTACGATTGTGTTGTTTTCGATAGTGTAGAATTCGTCATTTACAACTGCTTCGATTTTTTGGATTTGTTGGTTACCATTCGGTTTAGGATCAACGGTGATTTTAAAGGAATTGTGTTTGATTTCGGAAATTACCGGATTCAATTCGATTGGGTCGGTTTCTTGTTCGACAAGCAACAAAGCGTTAACGACTGCTCTTGTTCCGTCTGTGCCCGTTGCTACTTGTTTTAACGTGCCGTTGACTCTTGCAACCAAGGTTGAAGAACCCCCGCCGTCAAAATTAAACCCTTCAATACAGCCGAATTGTTTCAGAAATTCGCCTACGCCTTGACCGGTTAAACCGGTTTTTCCGGTGGCTCTTCCTTCCACGATTCCCATAATCACAGTGTCGTCTTCTTTAACGCCAAGCATGGTTCTTGGATTGGCGCTTGTAACCACGGATTGTTCCCGTGGGCCGCCTAAACCATTAGGATAAGCACCATAGGACGGAACTACACCGTTTTGCAATGGGTGACCGTAGAAACCAATTGCGCTTACTGCGCCTTCTAGTTCACCCGCAAGTCTTTTGGTTACTCTGATTTCTACACCCTCTTTAAGGTAGCTTTTAACTTTAGCGTCTTTTGTCACTATTGCAACCGTCCGTTTAGCCATCGTCAATTGGTTTACAACTGAAGAGATAACTCCTCTGGCAAACTTGTTGTCGTCACGGACATACGAAGGAGATTGGACATAATAGATGCCTTCTTGTTCATTTAGTTGTTTGGTATACATCGTGCCAAAGAAGGCTCCGGTTTGACCGCTTCCAACGGTAGAGTTGACGGTGGATAGTTGCGTTGAATAAATCACGGTACCTCTTTCGTCAAAGATGTCTAAGAATGTTGCATTTGACGCATAAACATTGTGGCTGGATTTTAGCGTACCGTCATCATAGATGCCCAATACATTGGCAGGATAATATGTGCTGCCTTGATTGATGGTGAAGACTCCTCCTTGATGGAGATTGCCGTCAATGACTTGAGCGCTAAACGGGTTTTCGTTGGTTTGGACAAAAGGGAAAAAGTCTGCATTTATCCCCGCAATCACTTTCGAACCCGGGTTTTTGGCTTCATAGTCTTTGGCAATATTCAACACGCTACTTCTGATGTTGGTTTGTGTTTCTTGGTTAAGAACTGCCCAAGGAATTAACTTGATTGATTTAGTTGTTACTGGGTTAAATACTACATAATTGATATATTGACTTCCTTGGAAAGTACCGATCGTTTCATGCATTACAACATTGTGACCTAAGTCGGTTGTTTTGTCGTTTGTAGGATTATAGGAAGCAGAATTTACCTTAAGAGGGGTTATGCCTAAAAGCAATAATCCGGATAAAACGATGATACTAAAAATCTTTAATGTTTTTTGCATAATTATAACCCCTTTTAGAAATTTTCATTATTGACCGGTTGCTTCTTGTTGTTCAATTCCAAATTGGTCAAAAATTTGGGTAGCAACATGAACATATAAGCTTTGTAAAGCAGTACGAGGGTCCATACCGGAGTCGGTTACGGCTAAGCCTAATTGACCCATTCCGCTTGCATAATCGTGGTTATCCATGCCTTCAATGTAATAGAAGTATTCAACATTTAGTTTGTTGATGATGGAACGATGAGCTTCAACGCTTGATTCGCTTCCGTAGTAAGAAACGGCTCTGCGAGTAATGAATTGGTTGGCATAGGATTCCCTTCCTACTGGTGAGAAGTATTGTAAATCCCGCCAAATCTTGAAGATTGTTTCGTCATGCAAGTACACATGTTCATAACCTTTTGGAATACGATCTTTTTCAAAAGCGGAAGAGATTACATATGTTGCTTGACCGGTAATGCAGCTGATGTAGTAGTTGGATAAATCTTCTTCAACATTTGGACCTACTGGGAATGGTACGAATCCGATATCGAAATCACGGTTTTGATCAGTTCTTAACCATCTGTTTTGCATTGACAAGTACCAGCTTTCGCCGTCATGGAAGAATACTTTACCGGCGGAGAATTCTGGAATAGCAGTTAATGACCAGTTAGTGGTTGTTTGCCATACCGGCGATTTGCTTACAACTGTCTTATTGTATAAACGACGTAGATATTCGAATGTTTCAATCATGTCGTCGTTCATGAATTCAATTTGGAAATCATTGTTGACATAACGAAGACCGTTTGCTGCTGCCATGTGGTATGCCCAGTTATAACCCATACCGCCAAGAACGTGGTAAGGTTCGTTTTGTTGGACAACCCATGAATATAATTGGTCAACCAATTCTTCAAATTTTGCCCATGTCCATTGGCCTTCAAGCCATAATTGGGAAGGTAAGTCTTTGTTTTCTTCGCCCAATACTTCGGCTAAAAGATCGATGTTGTAGAAAATTCCGGATTCGGCCATGTTGAGCATATCGTCATAACCGTAGATACCACCCTTAAATTGAGTATATCCTTCTTTTTCAATCCAGTATTGAGTTTCTTTATCGATAAGAGTATCGATATATGGTTTTAAATCGGAAATAACGCCGTTTTCCGCTAAGAATGGAATCCAAGAAGAGTTTACTTCAAAAACATGGACTTCCTTTTTTCCTGCCAGATTATCTTCTTTTAATTGATTGCGACGGTCTTGTCCCCAAGAAGATGTATAAGGGCTAAAGACAACTCGACAATTGTATTTAGCTTCAACTTCAGCAATTTTTTGAGCTTTTTGTTGTTGGTACATTCTTTCGTATTCATCGGTACGTGGGTCTTGGCGATTCGGTGTATCAACCATAATAACGAAATCTTGACCGCCTAGGTCAATATCTTTCTCTTTCGGATCATCGCCATTATCGTCACCGCCGCCACAAGCAGTCACAAAACTGAAGGTTAAAAGAATTAAAAACACCCATAAGAATTTTTTCATATTGATTCTTCTCCTTTTCTTTCTTTCAAATTTCTATCATAAATCTTTATATCACAGATCATAAAGATTTATTGCCTTTTTCATTCATTACCTTAATGAACTTTTCGGTAATGAGTTGAGGGCGGGTAATGGCAGAACCAATTACTACCGCATGCACATTGTACTTTAGGACTTCCCGTAATTCTTCCACTGTACTGATTCTTCCTTCCGCAATCACCGGAATCTTGATGTTCTCCACGCATTCCTTGATGACTTGAAAGTCAGGCCCCTCGAGTTGGTTGCTGTATTCGGTATATCCCGCCAGTGTCGTCGAAATCATGTCAAAACCTAGTTTTTCAGCTTCCTTGGCTTCTTCTAATGTCGAAATATCGGCCATCGCCAAACGATTTCCTTGATGAATCGCATCAACAATCACTCTTAACGAATCCCCGTTGGGGCGGGCGCGATTGGTTGCGTCTACCGCAATCGCTTCACACTCGGTCCCCAAGAGTTCGTTCACTTCTTTAAGGGTAGGGGTTATATATATATCGGAGTTTGAATAACATCTTTTTAATAAGCCTATAACCGGCAAACCCGTAACGCGTTTGATTTCGTTGATGTCATCTACGGAATTTGCGCGAATCGCTACGGCTCCTCCCATTTTTGCGGCTAGTGCCATTCTTCCCATGATAAAGGAACTGTACAAAGGTTCGTTTTCAAGCGCTTGGCAGGATACGATTAGGCCGCCTTTGATTTTTTCTAACATATATACCTCCTTGTGGTTTCCTTCTTTTCCTCGATCTAGCCCACGATTCCTGTTCTTTCGACTCCTTCAACAAAGAGACGTTGAACAAAGAAGTATAGGACAAGCAGCGGAAGCATCGTGAGGATTCCTCCCGCATTTTGAATCATCGAGAAGAAGAACGGATTCTTTGAGATGTCTTGACCAATGAAAGCATAGTATCCGGCATTTCTTAATGCCTGGTCAATACTCCAAATTAAGTATTGCAATTGCGTTGCTAGGGTTGACATGTTCGGATTGTTTTCGGAAATGAAGAGGGCTGTGAAGTAGTTGTCGTTCCATTGCCATACAAAGGCAAGAAGCGCAACCGTTACAATTGCCCCGCGGGCATTCGGAAGCATAACGCGAAGGAATACCTGCACAACATTCGCTCCGTCGATTTGTGCGGATTCTTCAAGTTCAACCGGAATACCTCTAAAGAATTGCCTAAAGAGATAAATGAAGACACCTGACTTAATTCCCATACCGAAACCGGCCATGAGGAACAAAGTGATAGGTTTTCCTACCATGCCCCATTTGTTGAAATTGATGTAGGCAGGTAGACTAATCATTGCATAAGGGACGATTATAGTGAATATTACGAGCGAAAAGATTAAATTGCGTCCCCTAAATTTTAACCTAGCAAGGGCATAACCCATTAGGGAAGTGACAATTACTTGCAAGAGCGTAACCCCAAAAGCGATTACCACGGTATTGCGAAGCGATTGCCAGTAATTGAGGGCGGCCATTGCGGCGCGGAAGTTTAGCAATGAGAAAGTTTCCGGAATCCATAGTACCGTTGGATTATTAACGTCTTCGGGAAGTCGCAAAGCAACGGCTACTTGCTGAATTATTGGATAAAGAATGATAAAACATAGACCGTAAAGCAGCACGTATTTCAAAATATTCATGAAGAAATCCGCTACTTTATCTTTAAGAATTCTTTGTTTCGTTGGTGTTTTAATTGTTTCTTTGATGTTTAATTGTATTGCATTGATTTTTTTCTTGAGGTTGGTTAACACTTGACTATTTTTCGTCATAGTAGAACAACCTCGCTTTCATAATGTAATAAACTGCGCCGATAAAGACGAGCGTAAAGAGGAAATACATCACGGCTACCGCCGAAGATATGCCATAAGCCGACTGACCTTTGGCGATATCGTAGAATCCCAGGATTGACGACTTGGAGAATCCGTCGATAATCGTATAGATTGCCGCGGTTAAGAAAATCGGCGATACCATTGGGAAAGTGATTTTCCAGAACATTTCGTATTTGGTGGCCCCTTCCATCTTAGCCGCTTCATAAAGGCTTGCAGGAACCGATTGGATTGCGGCGAGAAAGATTAGAATTTGCACCCCGGACATATTGACAATGGAGAAGATTTGGTTGACCGCAGTCACCAAAAAACTCGTAAACCGGTCCGGAAGCGACATATTCCTTAACAGATTATTGAAGTCATTGGCAATAGTGAAGTTGCCGGACATCGAGCTAGAAAGCCGTCCGCCCAAACCTTCGGTTGCGAAGTAGATAGCAGTCGCATTGAAGACAACCGGAATAAAGAAGATTGCCTTTACAAACGCATGACCTTTAAACTTCGTATTCAACAATACTGCAATAATCAAACTAAATATAACTACGACAATTAAGTTAAGGGTTAAACTGACTAGGGAATTTGCCAAAACCGTGGCAAAGGTGTTTCCGTAGGCATCGACATAATCGGTAAACAAGGACTTAAAGTTATTTAAGCCGTTCCATTGAATTTCCAAGACGCCTTTGTCAGGCTTAACAGTATTTAAGCTCCACCATAAACTTTCCGAAATCGGCAAAAGGAAAAAGATTAAGAATCCGATAACCCATGGAACACAGAAAATATAACCCCAGATCTTTTGTTGTTTTTCATAGGGGATTGATTTCCAAAATTTAACAAGTCGGGCCCAGAAACCGAGCGGAACAAATTTGTTTTCCTCAACTTGCATTATATCTTGATTTCGATGGTTAATTCGGTTTTCCAAGTCTTGCATCTTTTCGGCAACTTTAATCATTCGCCGAACATACTTTTGTCCTTTTCTTTGACCGATTTTGTTCAGATGACGCAAAGTCTTAAGCTTACCGTCGGGAGCAACCCGGAGGTTCGCTTTTTCCATCCATTTGCTTCTTTCGATGCTTAAGGCATCATATTGTTCGCTTAATTGATGTAATTTTTTTGAATCTTTTTCGTTAAGTTCCGATAAATACCTAACTTTGTCGTTTCTAACTATTTGAAACTCTTTTTCAAAATTATCCAATTGAGCTTGCAAGGCGGTAGCTGCTTCATTATTGTTTCCTTTTAAGGCTTTTTGAAGCTTTTTTAATATTTTTTGGTTCTGCGAATAATACTTCGAGTACTTCTTATGCAATGATTGATTTTTGCTCATCTAGCTCACCACCTTGTAAGACATGGCAGGTACATCGCTGCCGGAATAATTTACTTTGTTATTGGTATAGTTGATAAAGATTGATGTACCGTTTTCATAGGTTACCAAGACTAACTTTGTATTGCCATTAACAAATTCATGGTCAATTAATCTTGCCCCGTGGATGCCCAAATCGTTAATTTCATGATAGGTATTAACGGCTTTTTCATACCAATTTTTGTAATAGGTTGAATAATAGTTATTGTATTCGGTTTTGGTAGTATTCAAGGTATCTTCATAACTCCATGTGAAGTGGAGATTCGAACCCGTTTCTATGGTTTTGAGAACATGGGTTTGATACGAATATAAGTCAAGCATATTAATCGCATCGCCCGCATATTCAAACAAACCGCTTACTACCAATTGATAGAACGGAATCGTTGCATCAATGGCTTTGCCTTGTGGACCAAACATGCTTACGTCCACCGCATTCGTCACATATTCCAATGCATAGCCGCTTGGATTATGGAGGTTGATTGCTTCAATGTATTCATTAAGCAGTTTCTCTAAGACGATACGACTGGCTTCTTCAGTTTGGCTGCGGAAGATAGTATCTTTGTTTCGGTAACTTCCGCTTAAAGCATTGCCTAAATCAAGCAACGAAATCGTTGTTTGTTTTTGTTTAGCATAGGTTTTTAAGATTTTATCGATAACCCGGTCAAATTCGGTTGCCCTTAAAGTGTAATAAGGAGTAGTCGTCCAGTCTGCTCTTAAGGTCGCCGGGTTGAAACGGTAGCTTTCGACGACGGTTGCAAAAACCGTACGGACGCTATCGTTTTTCTTGCTGAAGTTTTTATCCGTGTAATAAGTGTTAAAGTTCATTTCCGGATAGAAACCAATTCCCTTTCCCGCAAGATATTCCCCAAAGGCAATCAAATCGCGTCTGGAACCGACCGCTTTTTCGTTTTTGATTTTTACCGGACTATAGTGCCTGATACCGTCGTTCATCCAACCTTGGTATAAGACACTTATCGCTGCAACATTGTCGCTTGTCAATTCGTCAATAATCTTCTTCGCTTGTTCAAACGATGTCAAGGTGCCGATTTTATTGGTTGGAATGCCTAGGGTAGTCGACAAGTACTCATAACCGCCAAGAAGCGTTAAGTTGAACAAAAGTTCGGAACTTTGAGTCTTAGGGGTTAAACCTTGTTCAAGCAAGTATTCGCGATACATGTTCGCCATATCGGTATAATCAACTTTTTCCTGATCGGTAAACCGATATTCAAGCGTATAGTCTTCCAAACTAAAATATTTGGTCCAAATTGTTACCGGTTGAACGGTACGCCATGTAACGAACTCGTACAATTGACCTTCCCGGTAATGGAAACGATAATACGAAAAGTTAACCGGTGTGCTGGACGATGGGTTTTGCGCTAGGAACGTTGCCATCCCGCCGCCGTTTTTGATGACGGAAATAAACCCGCCGTCATTTTGTTTTACCCCAAAAAGCGGTAAAGAAATATTTAATGAATCGTTTGTTTTTGTTTCTTTGCTGTTGGCAATGTCCGGTCCGTATAATCTCTTACCGGCATAATTCTTTCCGCTGTTATGGTTGATTAAAATTCCCGAACCTTCCGGAATTACTACATAACCGGAATCTTTTTCGGTGCTGGAACCAAAGAACGGTAAGAAATCAATATATATAATCGGGGCATTGTTTTTTTCCACAATGGAAGCATTGATGATTTTAGCTTCAAAACCATGATCGGTTAAAGTGTATTTAACCGCTACTTCAAATTCCGCTCGGGAATCTTCCACCGCTATTCCCTGCTCCGCATTATCATAAGCCAAGTCTTCTACGGTATAGCCGACAAGTTTTAAGATATTGTCGATACGGCCTAGGGCTAACGGACCTTCCGCTTTTAATTTCCAGGCATTGAGTTCCGGAATCAAGTGATAGAAGGAAGTAATGTCTTCAATCATCGAAAGCGCTTCGATGGTGCCGATTTCTTCCAATTTACCGATAATTTTCTCCTGGAAGCGTTCCTTGCTCATTTGCGTTGGCAGATCGGTCGTGGAGATACCTTTGGAACTAATGCGATATAAAACTTCAATTGATTTTTCGGTATCGTTGTAACGAAGATAATAATCGGTACCTTTGTTTTCGTTATTGATTATTTCTTCCTTAACCGCAAACCGGTAACTGCCCATGCTGGAAGGAGTTCCCAGCGCTTTGTAGTAGTAAATGTTGACAATATCCCGTTTGGTGTCTGGTTCTACATTGCCTTCGCTATTGACGATGGATGGGTAAGATGCCCACACTTGACCGTTCGCTTTGTTGGTGATGGTAAAGTGCGTGGTTGTTTCGTCAAAAGTAAAGATATAAGAATCGTTTTCGTACACCTTGGTGCCAAGGGCATTGTCTTTGTATTTATCAATCGCTGCAACAAATCCCTCTTTATTGTAGGGAGGACGCACCGGTATCTCAATCGCATTGAACTTGACAATCAAGTAAATGCCAAGGAATAATAAACCGATGATGATGACGCCGATAATCTTACCGAACGGAATTCTAAAGTTTTCTATCCATTCGCGTAAGGCCAGACGCAACTTGTAGAAGGTTCTTGCTAAAAAGGAAGCACGGTAGTAATTCTCTGCTGATATTTTTTCTTTCGCCACTGTTGCCACCTCCTAGAAGAACCTAAAGACGATTTCTTTGTAGATGGCGATAATAAAGGAGACAAATTGTTGAACCAAAGTTAAGAACAATAAGCAAATAAAGATTATTACCGCTACCGCTAAAACCGTCGCAAGGATTGAAAAGACGTTTTTGCTGACAGAGTATTCGTGGATGCCCATGAAACCAAAGAAAATCATGTAACCCATGATAATCATGCTGATTAAAGACATGATGTTTAAAAAGTTGACTTCTTCAAGGGTTATATAATTACTGATGATTACCAAAGGGAACCCAACGATTACTACAGGAAATAAAGAATAACATACTAATTTAAAGATATCGCTCATCGTGCCTTTGCCATCCATCAAGGCAGTTGCACTCCAGTTACCCACTGTTACGAGAATAACGGGTGCAACCACAATGATAATGGTGAGATAGGCATTAAAACGATTAGGGTCGTTTCGGTTGATAATGAAGCCGTTGGCTAAGTATTGCACCATCGATAAAAGACACATTAAAGCCAGATAAATCCAAGCCACATATGTTTTAGCTTTGTTTTCACGTTTAAATTCATAGAAACCTTTTATCGGATGGGTTATTAAATAGAGAGGATGAGAAAACATATCATGAAGGAAAGTTTTTACTTTTTGTCTTACTTTATCCATCATTCATCTCCTCCCTCTTCTTTGGCATGTTTTAAGTTTTTGTAAACCGACCGAATCAATATGGCGATAATGCCGAGGAAACCGATAATGATTACATACGGCAAGATGTTTTCCAAACGTTCGGTGCGGTATTCTTTGTAAGCCGCCGAATAGTTGTCGATGTCGGATGCGAGCTTAAAGTTTTCCATCGCTTCTTGGTATTTGCCTTGTCGGTATTGAGCTTTACCAATTCCGCCATATGCAAGCAAATAGTTGGTGTTAAGAGTCAAAACTTTTTCCCATTCTTCTGCGGCTTTCACATAATCGTTTTGATAATAAGCAGCGGTTGCTTTGTTGACTTGGTGGGTAAATTCTGATGGTTCAAGAATAACCAAGGATTTGCTTGAGGAATCCACAACAAGCAGGTTTTCCCCAAAATAAGTCAAAGCTTCCGGGATTTGAAAGATATTGGCTCCACCGCTGATGTACAATAAGTGTCCTTCAAAGTCATAAGTAAAGATTCTTCCCATCGTCCGGTCGAGGATGCTATAGCTTTCCGATTCGCCAATGGTAATATCGATAAATTCGGAATATTGATCGTAGATTTGATAATCTCCGACCACCGGACCGTATCCGTTTTGTTTTAAGACATCGTCACTCTTATAATTGATTCTTTGAACGGGTTTACCCGAATTCCTGCTGGATAAGGCATAGATAAACCCGCCGTTATCCACCAAGATATTATTGTATGTAACCGCAAGATTAAGTCCGGTTTTGGACTCTTGCGCACGGGTAAAGAGAAGCGATCTCAACCTTTGCCAAAATGTTAGTTCTGCCGAACGGGAACCGACATAACGGTTAAAGGTATAGTCGGGATTAATATCGAGGATACCTTCAAAGATGTTGGAAGCAACAACATAAATCCGTTCGTTGGTGTCAACCGCTACCTTCAACGGTTTGAAAGCAACCGTTTCAAAGGTTGGGTCGTCTGGTTTCTTAATAGACTTTTTCAAACCCCAATTGTGGGTAAACACACCGACTCTTTGACCTTCGGTATCGGCGACATAGATATATTTTTCCGTAACATGAATGCCGCTTGGCGAATTCAAGATAAAATCGGGATTGGCAGGAATTCCTTCCACAATTTCAAAGTTGGGGTATTTTCCGATGTATTCAAAATTCTCGTTTAAAACGATAATTCGATTTTTGGTTTGGTCAAGCAGATAGATTCTGGTACCAAGCGTTTCGCTTTCCAGCACGAAAATGTCTTTCAAAAGGCCAAATTCAATCGGTTCGTTTTCATCGTTCAAGATTTCGCCCGATTTGATGACTTGTTTGACAATCATCGCTTCCGGTGCTTCGATGGTGTTCAGAAAATCGTTGTAATTATAACTTGATGCACTTACCTTTAATGGGGTTTTTAGTGAAAATAGAACACTAACAATAAACGTTAAAATAAAGATGCTACTGTAAATTAGGCGTTTTTTCATCATGTCTTTTCACCTCTATTTCAAGCCGGAATGCGCCATGGTGTCAATGATTCGGCTTTGCGAAATCATAAAGACGGTAATCGGCACTATCAACATGACAACCGATACGGCTGAAGCGGCACCGGTTCTGGCGACTCCTCCAGCAACAACTTGGCTTAAGGCAAAGCTGAGCGGTTTCAACGCATCGGTGAAAATGTAACTGCCCCCGTCTGCTCCCCATAAGCTTTGGAAAAGCAAAATAATTAAAGTAAGCCAAGCGGGTTTAACCAAAGGCATAACAATCTTCCAGAAGATGGTATATTCGCCAGCGCCGTCGATTTTTGCTGCCTCGAGAAGTTCGTTAGGGATAGTTTCCATGAATTGTTTCATGAGGAATAGTCCCAAAGTATAACCGATGGCAGGAATGATGATCGCAAACGGCGTATCGATTAAGCCTAACCAACTGATAATCATGTAATTCGGTATTCCGGTAACGTGCGATGAAAACATTAAAGAATAAATGATTAAGGCAGAAATTAGTCTGCGTCCCGGGAAACGGTGTTTGGCAAGCGGATACGCACAAAGCGATGCGATGATAACGTGTCCGACGGTACCAAGGAGCGTAATAAACACGGTATTGAATAAGAAACGCGAAACCGGAATCCGGGAATTTCCGATTAAGTTAAATAAGTCAATAAAATTATCGAAGGTAAAACTTCTTGGAAACAATTTTGGAGGGAAGATGAAGATTTCATCTAACGGTTTGAAAGCATTGCTGATGGTAAAAACCAATGGATAGGCGCTAAAAAGGCCAAAGGCAAACAGTACTGTGAAAAGCGCGATGTCGCCGCCAAGCGAACGGCTTAGGCGTTTTTGGCGTTTGATTTTGCGTCTTAGTTTTCGTCTTGCGATAAAGTTCAATTCATCAATTTTTAACGATTGCGCTTCCCGTTGAATCGATTCCAAGTTGTTTTTGGTAGCTCTAAGGATTTGGGATTCTTTTGCAGCCATATTAAGAGCCCACCCTTCTTAAGATTTTTTGGACAATGAGGTTTGCTCCAATCATGATAAAGAAAAGAATCGTTGCAATACTTGAAGCATAACCCAGTTCCATTTTATTGCTTCCGTAGTCAATTAAGTGGGTTACTATCGTGTGCCCCGCATACTCCACGGAAGGAAGTCCCGCCAGTGCAATCGAAACCGAGGCAATACCAAGGCTGGCAGTTATTTGCATGACGGCACCGAACAAGAGTTGCGGTTTCATTTGTGGCAACGTAATGTACCAAAGTTCTTGCCACCGGTTTTGGATTCCGTCGATGGCACCCGCTTCGTTTAATTCTTTGTTGGTGTTTTGTAGTCCGCCGATAAAGGCTAGGAAACTGACACCCAAACTTAACCATAATTGAACAATAATCAAAATCGGTAAGATGTATTTGGTGTTTTGCAACCAAAGAATAGGTTCGTTGATGAAACCTAAATTAATCAGAATCGCGTTGGCATAACCGTACATATCGCCCGAGAAGATTAAACTCCAAAGGAGATACGCATTACCGGAAATCGACGGAGCATAGAAGATTAAGGTCATAACCCATCTTAGTCTGCTTGGAAGCTCGTTGATTAACCAAGCGAAAAAGAAGGCAAGCAAATACGATATCGGACCCGTAAAGAGTGCCAAGATAAACGTATTTCTCAAAGAGGTAATAAATACTTCATCGTTTAAGAATAAGTTAATATAGTTGTCAAGCCCAATAAACCTAGGCATCTGCAACATATCGTAAGAAGTGAAACTTAACATAAACGAAATGAAAACCGGAATAACGGTAAAGACAAAGAAGATTAAGAGGTAAGGCGCCATCATCGAATAAACCGTGCGATTGGCTTTTACTTGTTTCCAAAACAAGGCGCGTTTTCTCTTTTTGTTTGTATTAAGGTTTTGGTTGGTTGCTTCCATTGTCTTCACCTACTCTAGTCCGAACTCTTTACGTTTCCGCGCAAGTTCCTTATTGATTTTCAAGACATTGATATATAAGCTGTCGTTAGGATTGGCTTGATTGTTGATGACAGCCCGGAAGGCATTGTCAATATAACGGCCAATGATGTAACTGCCGACAACTACCGGAACGCCGTTTGACTTTTCCATTTGTGCTTTCAAGACTTTATAGTCGCTGGTTGGCCATGGAAGGTTCGCCAAAGCTTCGACGTTTGCGGTTGGGTATCTGGCAGCGGCACCGATGATTGCTTCAAGTTCGCGTCCATAGCGAATTTGCGTGTCTTTCGATGTCCACCATTTTAAGAATTCCCATGATTCGTTTGGATATTTGGTTGATTTTAACATTACTGCCGAAGATACGTTGGAAGTTGTGGAGTTATCGATAATTGGTTGATTTAGTTCGTCATAACCGACCACTGTTCCAGGTAGCGGCGCAAAGCCCCAAAGACCTCTGATTTCTGGCGCAAAAACTGCTAAAGTGTTGTATTCGGTATAGTAACTGATGCCAATTGGCATTTCGCCTGTTCGGAAACGGTTGATGAAACTGGCGTTTTGCACAAACTTGTAATCAGCATAGAATTTCGTAAATTGGATAAAGGCATCGCGAGCTTTCGTTTCCATTAAAGCGCTTTCGCGATTATCGTCGGTGTAAAGCTTTCCACCGTTTTGACGGATCAAAGCATATAGAATTGGGTTTAGTCCGCCCGCTACATTCGGCAAATAGAATTCTAAATTCTTTTGTTGAAGAATCGGAATCAAACTAATCACATCGTCCCAAGTTTTAGGAAGTTGCGTGATGCCGATTTCATCCAAAATGTCTTTACGGTAGAACATTACCAAGAAATTTTGTTGTTCCGGAAATCCATAAACCGCACCGTCAAAGGAAAGCGGTAAGAGAGCACTTGGGTAAAAGCGTTTTGCCACATCTTCAAAATCGGAGAATGTCGATAAATCATACATGGCATTCCGAACCCCCCAGTTGACCGGCGTATCTTCGCCCACACCCAAGGAAACGTCAGGACCGTTTCCGGATACGGTGGCAGGTAACAACACCCCCGCATTAACCAATTTCAAGTCGACATTTATTCCCTTGTCAGGCGTAAATGTTTCGTCTATCAATTGACGGAGGATATTGGCTTGGTCGCGACCGGAGGACATCCAAACGGTAATTGTTGGACCGGTTCCGTCAACGCTGCTTGTTAAGGATTGGTCGACAAAGAAAGAACCGAAAAATAAAACAATGCCGCGCCAAATGCGTTCGAAAATATTTGATTTGGCTCTCGGAAGATCCTGATCGATACCATGGAGATATACCATATCAACCGAAAGCGGTTGTTCTTTCATGCTGGTGGTCCATGTACCTAAACTGGAGATATTTTGTTTGAAAGTTGACAAACCTCTGGTGATTTCCCTTTCGCCTCTGTCGAAACGTTTAAGCAAGACTAACATCCGTTCGAGCGGTCCGATGTTTTCGCCTCTTCCGGCGATTGATTCGACACCATCGATAACACTGTTAAGCACATTTTTTGCGGAGTTAATCCGTTCATATAAACCTTCAATCCGCCATTCAAGCAAATAGTCGAGCGTTGGCGATGGGGAAACGCTGGTAATCATAACGATTTCCCGATACAGTAAATTCAAATCGGCGATTAACTGATCGATTTGTCTGATAAGTTCGGCGTATCTGCCGCTGCTGACTCCAAGGGTAACTTCGTCTCCTGCTTTTAAGTGGAACAAATAAGGTTCCTCGCCATTGCTGAGAGTTACATTTTGCCAATCGTTCCGATAAGCAAATTCAATCATTTTCATCTCTTCAAAAGGAATTTCGCCATTAATATAAAGGGTTCGAGTGGAGAACATTCCTCTTGTGAAGTTTTGCTTAACCTTGAAAGTTAAAGCATAAAGTCCCTCTTCGGTACCTTCAGGAACCGTCCAAGTGATGGCGTCGCCGACGATTCGCCAGTTATAACCACCGATGGTATTGTAAGAAACCTTAAAACGACGGTATGGTGATAAGCGACTGCTGGAATTGTCTTCAACAGGTGCTAAAGTTGGCGAAGTTTTGGAACTAGCGTCTTCACCTTCAATCGACAAGAATGATTCTGCTTTTTCGGTTAATCCTTTTGTTGCATACGATTCTTTAACTTGGGCATAAGGTTTAATATTCACGAATTGGCCAAAAACAAAGTTTCGAAAAACCACAGGTTCGCGGTTGGCCACAAAGCTAATCTTGTGGGTTCCCGCCGCCAAATAAAAATAATACGGTTCATCGTAATATCCGTTCATGTCTTGAACGATGCGTTCTTGCCATACAGGTTTTTCGATTTGCGACGGCTTTATATCATTTTTGTCTTCCCCTCTGGCCTTGGTTACATTAAACTTATCTTCCCACAAACGGTGAAGGATAAAGTTATTGGCTTCGGTGAATGGCGATTTATCATCAATCAAAAGCCCTCGGTCGATTGAGGCGGAACGGCTTATCGTTACGCCTTGATATTCCAAAATCGCATAGTATTCAATTTTTAAGTTATATAGTCCAGGATTTTCAACGGTTATATTATAGGAAATGATGCCTTCTTCCGGAAGCAAGATTCCCGTTTTTCCGTCAAACTCTCCCACCACAACATCGACTTCTGCATCCCCAGCATCAAAACTATAACCCTTTGTGGCGTCAACCGAAATCAAAGTGTTCGGTTTGGCGCTGGTAGAATGCTTGTCCATGTATTTGATGTAGCTATTCTCATCTGAGACAATTCCTCCCGTGACTGCAGCTTCGGATTTTATTTGGGGAGTTGCAGCTTGGAGATTGGCAAAACCTGCGAGTGTAAAAGCCAATAAAATTACCCAGAGGAATTTCTTTATTGCATTTTTCATATCAACCACTCCGTTCATTTTAAGTAAAAATTTCGACTTTTTCTTGTTTATATTATAACATAAACAGCCTATCTAGTCAAGTAATTGTATAGACAAGATTAGACATGTTTATTTGTCGATTTCAACATTTTGTTCATTTTTCTTTTTTGCTCTTTTGCTGCGGAATTCGTTTAAAAGAATAGGGGCATCAAGCGGTTTGATACCGTCTTCGGTAAGCAGTTTGTTGAGCTTGTTTCGATAAAGCAATTGGACCAAATACAGGAATAACCCCGGAATCAATAAAGGGATTAAGTACCAGAACAAATAAGAAAGAATTAGGAAAACAATGACTAATCCGACAAGCATAAAAAAAGCACCCGGAAAGACAAATAACATCGTAACACTGTATTTAATGGTATGGTAAACATTCAAAAAGGGGAAATAAACGCATACCAACATAATCAATATCAGTGTGGTAAAGGTAATGATGTCAAGACCAATCGTTATATATAAAGCGATATAACTGTACATGGTTTTGGTTTCCAACGTTAAACGATAAAAGTAATAAGTGTTGAAGGCAAGGATAAAAACCATTACAAACATGATTAACGATATTTTCAAAGCCTTGAAATAATTCCTTTTAAACCCCAGCCAAAAAGTCAAGACGAGCGGTATCTCCGAATCGTTGCTTGACGTTTTAAATAAAATTATCGCTGCTACGCCTGAAGCCAGAATCCCAAAAACATAAAGGTTAAGGGTGCTCGCAATAAAACATAGCAAACTGATAACCACCAATTTATATAGGAAGTTAAAAAAACTAAATACCCTACTGTTAATGTATTTTTCAAAATTCATTGTTTTCCCTCATTTTTAAAAAAATCACCATTAGAAATAGAAGCCAGGAAATAAATCCCTAGCTTCTTTTTTTTAGTCTATGATTAGTTTTTGAACAAAAGCTGTTTTAATTCAATTATTCAAAGCTAATTTGTTGAAATACATTAATTAATTCGGCATCAGATAGTGCGACTAATGCATCATAAACGGATAAATGTAAATTTTGGCTGTGTTGTGTTGCTACTACGATAAATCCGCCTTCAGGGATGTTGTCAGTTAATTTAAAGAATGCATTATAATTAGTGTCATATGCAAATTCGCCATTACCCCATAATGCATGATCGCTAGTAGCAGTTTGTCTTACGCCATCTTCAAAGAAGATTAATTCATGTTTATATAAGACAGAAGCAGTAGTGCGGATTTGGTAGATAGTACCGTCAGGGTTGCAGATTACCACTAAGCCGCCCCAGTTGCAGTTTTTGCCGTCTGTTAGCGACAATTGGTCATAAGTTACAACGTGGAGTTGACCATCGCCAACAGATGAACGACCAACCCAACTGAAATTTGTATCTTCAGCCCACATTGTTTCATCGTTTACCGAGTAATCAAATTCTGTTTCGCCGATTGTAACAGTCGGAACAACTGGTTCTACTGGTTTTAAGAATGAATGTGCTGCAAGTTCTTCAACAGGCATAGCCATTAATGCTTCGTAAATTGGTAAATGAGGTCCGAAGTGACCAGGAATTACAATTACGAAACCGCCCTCTGGAGTAACATCTTCAATTCTGGCAATTGCGTTGTAAGAATCAGGAATTGAGCCATTGCCCCAGAATGCATGGTCTGCACCAGCTACCACTAATTCGCCCTCCTCGATATAGATAGTGTTGTTCAAACCAACATTGTCCTTATCTTTGCCGGCAATACGGATGTGGTGGATTGTGCCGTCTGGGTTACATACAATTACAAGACCTAACCAGTTAACATTTTTGCCAGCGGTTAAAGATAATTGATCATGTGTTACAATGTGCCAAATATGGCTGAACGCTTGTGTTCTTCCAATCCAGCTGTAACCGGTTGTATCTTCAGCCCACATATCTGCATCGTTAACCGATACATGGTATTGTTTTTCGCCGATAATTGCATTGTACGGAGTATCTTCAAATTCTTCTTCAATATATGGAAGATCAAATGGTTTAACATAATGACCTAATTCTTGAATCTTAAGAATTGGTTTTGTCCAATCAAATTCTTTTGGTTGGTTGATGTCGCCTGCTTCATTCCAGAACATCTCAAGTGCAATAGCTTTTTGGTCATTTGCACCAGTGAATGGGAAGATTACAACGTATCCGCCGTCTGGAACTAAAGTATCGATACCAGCAAGTAAACCACCAGATCCGCCCGGTAACATTTGATCGTCAAATCCGGCATCGGTTGTCGATTTGAAGTTACCTTCGGTATCATATTGACCGACTCCATCTACTCTGAAATGAGCAATTGTTCCGTCTGCATTCAATATAACAACGATTCCATATGGAAGATATGGCATACCTTGGTTGTAAGCACTTGTTTCAATTACCCCTTCATCTGTTAATGCTGCAATGTAACCTTCTTTGGTATAAACAAAGAAGATACCATCACTGGCAAAACGCATGTTAACGTTAGTTCCATTGGATTTCAAAGAACTGACGCTATTGAAATGAATTTGTTTTTCTTCACGGCCATAAATAGCAGAAACGATTTCTGTGGTATTTGGTTTAATGGTAACAACTGGTTGTGTCCAATCAACTGTTCTTGGCGACGCTAAGTCGTTAGAAGCAGTAATTTCAGGGTTCCAGAATATTTGTAAACCTTTTAGACGGATTTGGTTAGAAGCTGAAACTGGGAAGATTACAACATAACCATCGAGTGGAATAACATCTTCCAAATCAGCTAATTGACCTTGACGATCTCCATTAGCATTTGCTACAACTTTTGGATAATCGGCAGTAATGTCATTGCCTTCTGCGTCATACACTGCTGTCCAGTTGCGATATTGAACAACTTTACCGTCTTTATCCACTACTACGACTACGCTGTATGGAAGGATTGGTAAACCTTTATTGGCAGCTTGTGCTGCAACAACCGCATCATCGTTTATTGCTGCTAAGAATCCGCGACGGCTGTAAACAAAAATTTTGCCATCTGGATTGTAAGTATCAAGACGCATGTTAATGCCGCTGCCGTATTGATCTAGCAATGCAGTTGTATCATTATAGATAATTTCTTCGGTTGTTTCGCCGAAAATGATTTGTGAAGGTTTTGAAGGTTCCACAGGGGCTACAACTTCATATAGACGATAGCTAGTATCTACTTTTCCGTTGTCAGGGTCTACAACTGTGTATTCAACCCAATAAGAACGTGTTGGATCGCCATAGTTCATTTCAGAAGTATCGATGTCGCCTAAATCTTCGCCGGTGAAGTAAACGCCACCGTCTTCGATTTCGCCCTCAACACCTGGAACAGAAACTTTTGTGTAATTCATTGTGGACGCTTCATATACTTTGTAAGTAATTAAGTGAGTAATGTCGTTTCCTGCTGCGCTCTTAGCTGTAATGCCATCCAATAAGTCATAAGGATCGCCTGGGCTAAGGGTAATTCTTGTTTCTGTGCGAGCTGTCGCTTTGTCAGTATCTAATTCTTGATAAGGAACTTTGATAATTGGCCATGTATCAATAGGGTCAAAATCGGTATCGATTGTTGTGATATCAATAATTTTGCCTAAACCATTGTCTGCAGTGTTAACAATGTGGTCTTCAAAGAATTTCTTAGGTGAACCGGCACCATTATAGAAACCATTGACACCAAGGAGAACAGTTCCGCCATCAGGGATAAATCTTAAAATATCACCAAATAGACCGCCTTGGGTAATTGGACGATATTGGTATAATTTAGGATCGGATGAAGCATGGTCTGGATAGTTAACCCATGTTAAAGTGTCGTTTGTGAAAGTTACTTGAACACCTTCTTCATCATAACCGGTATTTACCCATAGATAACGAGAATGTACTACCATTCCCTCTGCATCGACAATAACCAATGCGCCCCAGAATGAAGCTAACCGTTCAGGATAGTTGGCTAATGCCCATTCAATGTAATCTTTGGAGAAAATATGAACTTTTGTTAAGTCGAAACCGAATGGGGCACCGACATATTGTGGTAACAATTGTGGGTTGACAACAAAGTTAGTTGTGTAAGCATCGCCAATTTGTAGTGCGGCAGAAACTTCAATAACTACTACAGTTCTGTAAGCAGTTGTTTTGTTTCCGGCTGCGTCTTCCAATGTGTAAGTAAAGGTATACTCACCCGGAACATTTGGATTGAAGTCGCCTTTATCAACTTCTACTTTGTTAGTTATGGTTCCATCAACGTCGTCACGGCCAACGATACCTGTCATAGGATCATACTCGCTGGCTTTCTTTCCTGCAAAAAGTTCGACTCTTTCAGGATTGACTTCAATTAATGGAGCGATTTGGTCTTTTGTTTCGTCACCTGGTTTTTTACAGCTAACCAATACGAAAACCAAACCGAAAGCTAAAATGAAAAAACTCATTCTAAAAAAAGCTTTGCGTATCATTAATTTACACCTCTTTCTTCCTTTCGTGTTAATTTACACTACCATTTTACTATACTTTGCTTGTATAGTCAAGCAAAATCGTAAAAATTGTCTACACAAGTTGCAAAAAAAGGAAAACGTTTGCCTATAGCTTTTTTTAGGGTTCTTTTTGACCGTTTTTTAACCCCCAATAAACATTGATTTTCCTTCTTGAAAAAAAGAAAAATCCCCAAGAAATTGGGGATTATCAAAGAATTCTGACAGGTTTTATTTATTGTACCGGAAGCGGATCTAATTCCGGAAGCGTATTAATCGCATTGGAAGTAATACAGTCAACTCCCATATTGATTAATTCCTTCATCGTATTGACGTTGTCAACTGTCCAAGCCGCTACTTCAAGAGCGGCTTTATGGAATTTATCGATATTGGCTTGAGTCCAGAAAGTTGGATTGGAATAAGCAACCGAAATAGCATAGTTATTGGCTAGGCAGTTTTTGATTGGACCGGTTGGGTCTTCATTTCCTAAAAGCAGTTGAAGTCTGACATCGCTGTAACGATTTCTGATATATTGCAAATAACTGGCTTGGAAACTAATGAACACGCTTTTTTCCATCATGCCTTCGGCTTCCACCATATCAATTACGAGTTGAATTTGTTGATTGGTAAATGGTGCTTTTAACTCAATGATTGGCGTCACATTGTTTTCTTTGCAAAGAAGCAAATAATCATAGAAGCTGGCAATCTTATAAACTCTGCCCGGGAATTTGCTGTTGGTAAATTCAATTTCCATTATTTCGTCAAATGTTTTTTGGGTAATTAAGCCATTTCCACCCGGCAAGGTGTCATCATGGTTGATGACCAATTTATTGTCTTTAGTTACCCGAACGTCGCACTCAAGACCCCAGAAGTTTGCCTCAACTCCGGCTTGGAATGCTTCCATGGTGTTGTCGAACTCTTGAGCCGAGAAACCGCGGTGAGCGATTAATTTAACATTTTGACGGTCGAAGAGCCGAATTACTCTTTTAACAGGCGTGGCATTGTTTCCCGCGTAATCCGCCAAGAAATAATACAACTCATAATAACCTTTTTTGGTTTCGTCATACCCGGATTTATCAATGGTGATTTTATTGGTAATATCACCTTGCAAATTATCTTCGCCCTTGATGCCGAGTAAAAGATCGATTTGCGCGCCAACATCAAAGGTTAACACTTCATAACCTTCTTCAATGATAATTGTTGGCGAAATCTTGTCTTCTTTTAATGCTTTGCGTTCTTCTGGGGTTAAACCGTCGTTCGGTTCGCAACCCATAAGAACAAATGAAAGTAATAAAGCAAGCAACAATCCTTTAATTTTTCTCATTCTTTCCTCCCTATTTATATTTGGCTTTTAAATCAATTTCATATAACCTTTTCCAAGGCAGACTTAAACTTTCGATTTGATAATGGTTTCTCAAAGCGGGCATTTTGCTTTCGACAAACTTGATGATTTCCGCTTTAACCAATTCGCTCATATAGCCATCGTGTTCTTTGGTATCGTAATAAGAATATTCCGGCTGATTCGGCAACATTTCATACCAGATAATTTCTCTGACGTAACCGCCGAACGCGATGTCTTCCAAATATCTCGTTACCAAAATATCCAAATGATGTTTGGTAAGGCCGTAATTCAAGTAAGCCATGCCGATGGCGACAGCAGAACCGATGGTATTCGAGGATGTATTCCATCCCGCATAGGAAGCGATACCAAAGACCATATCTTTTAACGACAGTTTATCGAATACTTCGATGTTGCTGCCGTTGTCATATGCCACGTCGGCTATCACGATTGGTTTTTTCAATACTTTATGAGCATATTCCAAAAATTCGAATGCTTCAACAGAATTAATTAATACCGTAACTCCCCTGGAAGGCGGAGTCGGTATCAAACTGGTTAACGGGATGTCCGCGGATGCGTGGACATATAGTACCGCATCACACTCCGTCACACTGCTGACGATTAACCCGCCGCTCGCCAAAATTTGGTATCTTACCGTAATATCCAAATAACGGTCTTCGATTAACGGCGTAATCGTTGCGCAAGTCGGCCCCGGGTATTTGATGTAGATTTTAGGTTTCAACCCATTGATCTGATTGGTCATTCGGGCAAGCAGCACCGAACCGACTTCGTCTGCTCCCGGGTATAAATAGATTTTATCGGACAAATTTTCGCTTGAAACCTTTTTTCGAATGATTTCTTGGTCGATTGCGGTAAAGCCGTAAGGACCGGAATCATCCTGAGGTATCACCAAAAAGTCGATAATACCTTTTTTGACATAATCGATTATAGAGAGATTTACTTCCCGGTTTTTTATTCTTCGATTTGAAAAATCGTCCAAATATTCATTAGGAATATTTAAAGCCCTCAGTGCTTTCAATTCTTCGAGGTCGATAATTCCCAAACTTTGCTTATGCGTGTAAACCCCGTAATCAAATATGTTTCGGCCATAGTATTGATAGTAATCATGTTCTTCGTCGCTTGAGTTATAGGTTGGGCAACGCATAATCGTTGCGTAACCAAAGATTTGTAAATCAGGATTTTCGCTTTTGATTTCTTCCAAAACTTTTAAGCGTTCAATTAGTGTTTCTTTGGTTTCAAAGTGCAATCGCGAAGGAATCAAGCCCCCATAGATTAACATATCGAGACTTATGACCAGGCCATTTGCTTCTTTGGCAAAATCTTTGATAAACTGTTTAACTTTGTTAACGTCGCTCCCTTGTTTTTTGTAGCCTTTAAGTGTTGTGGGAATGGCGATTATTTCCAACTTGTCTGTGGAAAAAAGTTCTTTGGGAAAAGTCCAATTGCAGGGACGTTCGTCAAGCGGAAGATACAATATTTTATTCATAACGTTTTCTTCTTATTGCAAAGAATAATAATGATATTGTTCCTATAATCCCTGTAATGCTCGCCAAATCGCTCTCACTGCAATTCAAGAAACTCAAGCAGCCTTCTTTTGGCAGTTCATCATCAGGAGTAGGGTTTAAGTTTTCAAACTCTTCAAATTCCAAGGTAGTGATATCAGGACGTTCCCCTTTCCCGTTCCAGTAGCCTTTGTTGATTAAAGCACGGTTAATGCGCAAATCGATAATATGCAACAAGTAATCCAAATCTTCATTGATTCTGGCTTTTATGCTTTCATTAGGCGTAGCGCTGTTATAAGCTTTTAAGTTTAGGAGCGCATCTTCCAAATCAGGGTAATCGCTTGGTGATTTAAGTTCAACTTTTTTGACGTTGTTGATAATGGCTTTTAAAGTGTCTCTGTTGTTGAAGTTACCCGCCGGAGCGTACAAACGATCAATTTTATCAAGCAGATAGTCCATACTGCCGTCGATAATTGTTTTTATGTGATCATAAGGGGAGATTTTCTCATAACGGGCGGTATGAAGTTTCATCGCCTTGAACGATTCTTGGACCGCTTTTGAAGGCGAACCGATGCTAAAGATTTGTTGCGAAGCAAAAATCGCCGAACCGATTCCTTTGTTGACGTAGGTTGCTTCCATTTGCAATTGGTTGACAATAGCCGGATAGCCTTCGTAAGCCGATCCCAATCCCATTTCCAGCGCCGACAATTGGTTAGCTAGATTTACATATTGTTTGGCAAAACGCTCGATTTGATCCACGCTGCCAAGGTAAGCCATCGGACGAAAAGTATCGATCCAACCGGTTTGCACCCAGCTCATCCAGTCTTGCATGTAGTTGGTTTTAGCTTCGAGGTGGCTTGCGGCGACGGCCATGGAAATGTCTAATTGCGGTTTTAATTCGCGAATTAATTTCGATAACTCATCAACCATGTTGGTGATTTTGGAAGCACGATATTCAGTCCATTGACGGCGAACTTCGGGATTTGTTTTGATTAGTTCGCGAAGATTGGCTCCGGTTTTTCCGATAGATGCCAAAAACTCATTCATTGCATAAGTAGTATAACCGCCATCGGTAAGGTTGTTAGTAGAACTGTTGGAAACATAACTTGGCAGATTCGAATAAGGATAACGGATGTAGTCCAATTCAATTCCGTCCCAATCATATTTTAAAACCATTTCGCGATAAATGGCTTTTAAATGCTCAACAACTTCTGGATTGGCGGGATCCAAATACATCATCGGACCGTCAAAGGTTAGTCCGCCTTGATAGTTCCTTTGAATCCATTCTGGTTTTAAATGGCTTGGAATGTCGCTAACGGACCCGTTATTGGATGTTCCCCCCCGCATTGTTTGGCTCCAGGCATGAACTTCAATTCCTCGTTTGTGAGCTTCGGTGATTAAGCATAAAAGATAGTCGTTACCGTATTCCGGACCAAAGACGTCGACGCCAACGATTTTCATTAACGGTTGCGTTTCGGCCACTTCCGATTCGTAAATCGGATAACTGTTCCATAATGCTTCCACAAGCAACACATTTACGCCCGCTTCTTTGATTCGGTCAAGGAACGCAATTGTTCCTGCATAAGTCAAACTGGCAACTGTTGGGCGATGCCACATGGCAACGGCTTCTACTTTCCTAAACGGAAGAGTACGGTATTGCACTTCGTTGGAAAGATCGATAATACGGGTTTTATTGAGTGTTAATTGCACGATTTCTTGGGTGGTTAGTTGTTCTCCCGTATCGTAACTGGCCATGGTTTGAAGGCGGGATGAAATGTCATCCAATACCGCTTGGGTTCCCTCCAAATCAAAATCGTATAAATTGCTTTGTGCATTGTTGAAATAACCCAATGCTGCTTCATAGTTAAAATAAGCGGAAGCTAGGGGCGAATATAAATTATGACGGTATACCTTAATTTCGGCTTTCAATTTATCGTAAAAAATGATATCGCCTAGTTCCAAAGCTTGCAAAGCGTTGGCATTGACACCGTGACCGGATACAATGAATCCGCCCTCCGGCATCAAAGCATTAACATTTTTTTCGATAATAAATCCTTTGTCGTTAACGGCTACTTCATAACCGTAAGCGTTGGTGCCGGTACCGTTCGGATAATTGGTTGAACTAAAATAAACAATATCATCAATATTCCGCACTGTTTCATGGCGAACACCGGTGAATGTTTTGATTAAACTGACATTAGGGTCTTCGGGGTTAAATTCGTAATCGAATTCGTAGGCAAACACTTGATTTCCTCCTGATGTAAGCATAACTATCGTTGTAAGCAAAACTAATCCGATCGTTAAAACTCTTAGGATAGTTTTGCGTGCATTTTGAAAGATTAATTTATTTGACATTATTTCCTCCTGAATTTAATTTCCTTTTTCAAGGAATTCCACATCTAACCCTACTTCAAACATTCTCGCCCACGGCATGTAACACCGGTTGATTCGGAATTTATCCGTCATTTCGGACAAATAGATTTGGGCATGCTTGATGATTTCTTCCTTTACGATTTGGCTGATTTCGCCGTCAGTTTCGCCGACATAGAAATAATGGAAACCTCTTTCGGCTAAATACTTATTTGTTACAAGCGACCGCACAATACTGCAATACATCGCATCCTCTAAGTATCTTAAAACCATGAAGTCATAGTAAGACTTGGTTTTTCCGTATAACATGGTGACGATTCCATGCGGAATGCAAGTGCCCAGAGAGTTTGCAGCGGTGTTCCAACCGGCATAAGACGCCAGTTCAAACAATAATCCCCGCTTGTTGAGCAAAGCAACAAGTTCCAAATCGGCACCGTTCAGATAAGCGATATCCGCTATCATCACCGGTTTCTTTAAAGTGTTTATGCAGTATTCCGCGTACTCCAATCCATCCACCAAATTGCGAAGAACCGTAATGGTTCGGCCGGGATTGGTTTGTTTGTCGGGTCCAGTTTCCATTTTGTCCCCGCCGCTTGCCACCAGCAAAACAATATCGGCTTCGCTGGCAGATGTTGCTACCAGCGCACCGCTTGCCAATATCTGATACCTTACGCTTACATCCAAATAACGGTCTTCAAGACAAGGTATCTGAAGCGGTGAAGCAGGCGACAAATAACGCACATAAATCAACGGACGAATTCTTTTTTCTTGAAGAAGCATCCTCGACAATAAGACATTCGTCACCCCATCTGCATCCGGATACATATATACTTGGAAATCCAAATGGTTCTCGGTAATGTCCTTTCGAATGACGGTTTGGTCTTTTGCGGTATAGCCGAATTCGCTGGCATCATCCTGAGGGAAAATCAAGAAATCAATTATGTTTTCTTTGATTAAATCAAGACTTGTCAAATTGAGTTTTAGATTGAGTCCTCTGCGATGTAAAAAGTCTTCCAGATATTCCGGTTTGATTTTTTCCAAAATACCCGGCAACCGGTTTTTTTCTTCTTCGGTGGCAACACCAAGTTCAATACGGTTTTGGATGTAACCCGACAAAAAGATTTCTCTTCCGCAAACCTCATAGTAGTCCGGTTCTTCGTCGGAAGAACTGTATTGCGGACAACGCATGATTAAATCAAAGGCAAAGATTTTAATCTTTGGATTAATCTTTTTGATTTGACGCAAGATGTCCAGCCGTTTTTTTAAAGTATCTTCTGTTTCACGGTGTAACCTGGATGGTACAATCCCACCGTACAAAAGCATATCAATACTAACTACAAGGCCAAAAGCATCGCGCGTTTCGTCAAGCAAAAAGGCTTGGAGCTTATCGATTTGCGCTGGAGTCTTCTTTTTACCCAATATGCTCAAATCACAGGTTACAACTTCAATATCGGTTTCTTTAAAAATTCTTTGGGGAAAGACATAATTGCATGGTCTTTCGTCTAATGGAAGCAGCACTACTTTTTGCTTCATTTTTTATCCTCCCAGATGCGCCACCAAAGGTTGCCGCGTTTTGCTTTTATAAGTTGTTGGTAATCTTCTGGCGTTAAGACAAGTTTGCTAAGTATTAGCTTATCCAAGCATTCAATACCCAATCGTGTTTGGGTTTGCAGTTTTTCGGTTAATTCAAGATAAGAAAAAGTATTGTTAATGATATCTTTGATTAACGAACTTTCGGTTAAAGCCCAATATAGCCATGGCGTGATTTCTTTGATTAACGGATGGTCTTTGTGTGTCAATAATTGATTAACCGCTTTCTCCAAAGTTTGATAATAATTAATAATTTCATCGTTTTTTCCTTCTTCAACCCATTGGGCAAATTGGTGATTATTGTAATGATCCACAACGGTTGCCCGGTTGGCGTCGAAAAATATTTTCAAGTCAGGCAACAGTTCCGGAAATTCTTTTTCCAATACTTCAAGATAGACTTTTTCCGGATCGTAACTTTCCGAATTCCAGGCATAGTAGGCGCAAGACACAATTCCCACGCGCGATGCCAACCATTGGTTCATCGGATTGGTAATATATCCATCAACATATTGCGCCATTCTTTTGGAACGGTTTTGAATCGGACCTGTAAAGATTCTGCCCGGCAAGAAGTCGTTAACTGGATGGTTTTCCCAAATAAAGAGCGGATGGTCGAAATAGTTTCTGACACTCGAAATCGTTTTTTCGTCAATCACTTCCGCACATACCGCATCCCCGGTATAAAACACCGCTACATTTTTATCCAGATAAGTAGCCAAATCATGGCGATATATACTGTCATGGTTTTGGTGGTATTCGGTTGGACACATAATCAAAGTGTGGTCAAACAGTTTTTCTTTCAGATAACTGTTAACTCGGCTTACGATATATGCATGGGCGATGCCCGGACGGTTGAAACGCTCTTTATTTTTAGGACTTAATTTATAATCAATATCGTCCATTAACACGCCAAAATGTTTGACGCCATGTTCAATGACTTGATCGAGTTTTCTAAACAATAAAGTAAAATGTTCTTCGCTGCTGTAATCAAAGTCATTGCCGGGACTGATGCAATAAACAAAATCAATGTCAAATTCACTGCATTTATCCTTGATTGCCAATAACTGGTTCAATTCGGTTTCCGGATATAGTTTTGACCATAACTTCCGATGGTATTCATCATCTTTGGGGGCATACATATATGTGTTCATTCGGTAGCGGTTCATAAGATCGACTTCATCGAGTCTTTCTTCCTGCGTCCACGGCACACCGTAAAATCCTTCGATAATTCCCCGACGGGCAAAACTAGGTTCATCGTCGATTTGGATAATCGGCAAATAACAATCATTCCCCTCAAATACAATCAAATCCGAAAGCAATGCCAAGGCATAGCGAATCCCCCTGCGTGAGGAAGCTTCCACTTTAATTTGTTTGGCTTTGGTTATTTCCAAGCGATAAGCATCGCTTTTTAGTTCTCGGTTATAGGCAACATACAAAGTGGCAGGGTCATTTCCGCCAATTTCGATTTTGTTTAAATCAAGGATTTTGTCAAAATCGGAAAACATTTGATAAGTAATGGTTCGAGAGGTTAAGTTTAAAGGAAGTTTTTTGGTATTTTCGAATTTAACGTAACTGTTTAAAAAATAGCTGTCTCTTATATAGCTAGGCAATTTAATCATATTGATATCCTCCGCGAGTATTATTTTTCCCTTTCCATTATACGTTATTTTTCTTGTATAGTCAAGTTAATAAATATATTAAATATTCCGGACAAATTCCAAAAAAAGAACCACTTGCCAAAAGAGGATTCTTATGGTAAGTGGTGTCGTTATTTAGATGCTTTGTCTTCGGCGATAGACAAAAAAAGCTAAAACAGGTATTGCCAGGGTGCTAACTACAATCGCAAAATCGCTTTGGCAACCGCAGCCCTTCGGTTTTTCGGTAACCGGATCCGGAACTTTGACCGATATACCGCTTGGACGGTTCGGATTCAAACTCGGAATCCAATCGCCGCTGTTGATTAAAGTGCGGCTGATTAAATAATCGAATAAGCGACGCATGTACGATAAATCCTCATACATTCTTTGCTTAATTGTGGTGTTGGTGGTTTTGGAAAGTTCATTAATCGCTTTATCCAATTCTTCGACCACTTTTTCGTATCCGACAACCGGGGTTAATTCTATCGCTAACACATTTGTCAAAATTGTTTTAATGGTTTCAATATTGTTGAATTGCAAATCCCGGTTATAGATGCGATCCATTTTATCGAGAATATAACTCAAACCTTCGTCCAACAATACTTGAGGGGCGCTTTCCGGAGAAAGGCGCGGAATGTAGGATGCGCTTAATTCTAATGCGCGTTCAAACTCCTCGTTCCCTAAGATGTTTAATGCTGCAAAAATCGCGCTTCCCGCTCCGCCTTTAAGCACGGCGATTGTCATTTGGTCTTGGTTGACGGTTACCGGATAACCGAAATACACCGGTCCAATCCCGGCATACACCAAACTCATGGAACCGACTAAATCCAAGTAAATTTGAGTAAGGTTTCCGACATAATTGGTGTCCGCGGTATAAGCCATCGGTTTGACCGAATCAATCCAACCAAATTTGGCCCATTCAGTCCAATTTTGACAATAGTTATTGATGCCTTGTTGATGATCAGCAGCTACCGCTATCGTAATCTTCATTCCCGGTTTCTCTTCCAAAATCGCATTTCGGAAAACCATAACCGATTCGGTGACTTTTTGGGTGCGATATTTAATCCACTCGTTTCTGGCCTTGCTTGAAGTAGCAATAAGTTGTTTCATGTCTCCGCTATAGCCGTAACTGGTCATAAAGTCATTCATGGCATACTCGGTATAACCGTTGTCATTAATCATGGAAGTACTTTGACCGTTTTTGAAACTGATAAGGTTCGAATAAGGATAACGGATATAATCGAGTTCAATCGCGTCAAGATCGTAATTGCGCGCCAGTTCCCGATACGCATCAGTTAATAAAGTTCTAACTTCCAGATTAGCCGGGTCAAAATAGTAAAGGGTGGCATTGCCGGAAAGTTCTCCCGGAACGCCAAAATAGTTGACGCTAAGCCATTCTTGCTTGATGTGGCTAGATAAGCCAATTTGACCGGGTCCGCTCACTCCTGCCAAAAAGGTTTCGGTCCAAGCATGAATTTCGATGCCACGTTTTTTGGCTTCGCCGATAACGCATTTCAAATAGTCTTGCCCGTATTCGCCGTAGGTTGGAATAACGCCGTTTTTCTTCATCTGCGGTTGATACGGTAAATATTCGGATTGATAACAAACAAAGCCTTCCCAGAAGGTTTCAATCATTATCGTTTGAATACCCATCTTTTTCATTTGATCAAGCATTTTTTTAACACCTTCCAGGGTTAATTCATCATATCCTTGACCGGAATTAGGACGATGCCAAAGAACTCGGCCTTCGATTTTGAAATTAGGATAACTCAAATAATATATATCTTGACTTAGGTTGTTGATTTGTCCGGCTTTTTCTTTTACCACACTCAAAGCGGAAGGGCTTTGGTTGGTTTGATAAACCTGATAAGCCTCCTCCAAGTCGCTTAAAAGACTGTTTGCTTGATTTTGAAAAGTTTGAATGCGCGTTAAGTCAATATCAAACATCGCATTAACCTGAGCGGTTACCCTAAGATTGGCGTTTTCTAAATTGCTTTTTGCGCCATAATAATAACTGAATGCTTGGTCTTCATAAACATATAGTTTCATTTGGTCTTGATTGAATTCGACGTATTGACCTAGTTTAAAAGTGTTTATAACGGTGGTTTCGGAAGTTCCGTGACCGGAAACAATAAAACCGCCATTTGGCATTCTAACATTAACGCCCAGTTCCACGACAATCCCTTCGCTGTTAACCGCTGCTTCAAAACCCCATTGATTTTGATCGCTGCCGTCGGGATAATCTTTTGCCAAATAAACTACCAAGTTATTGGTATTTCGGACACCGCCGATTTTCGTAACGGAGATAACTGCTACTTGATTCATATTATTTCCCTCTACTCTCAAATTCATAAAACTAATCATACTGAACAAAGCGATTAAACATATTAAAGTTTGTTTTATTTTAGTCATTACATCACCTCTATATCGCATGGACCTTATCCTTCGGCCAATGGAGTTCAAAACCGTTTTTTTCTAACATACTTTGGAATTTTTGGACCAAGGATTTATCTTGGTATACCTCTTGAGGGGTTTTGTTTAATTTCATACAGTAATCCGCAAAGTATCCTGCTGCTTCCCCGATGTTCCATTCTACCGGATGAAGTCTGAAACAACCGTTGGTTATATGGGTTGTGCCGATGTTTTTGCATGCCGGAAGCAAGTTCTTCATTCGAACCGGGATAAGCGCACCAAGCGGTATTTCGAACGGCCAACTGTGATCGTAGAAGAAGGTATGCGATACGGTAGTCATATGCATGTCAATATGGTAGGAACCAACGCCCACGGTATCCCAAACATGGGGGAGGGAATCGTTGGTCAAAGCACTGATATCTTGTTCGTAAATGGTGTGAAGAGCTTTAATTCGTCGTGACTCCCGAATGTAAGGCGCCATCGCCAAACCGTCTTCGGTTCCCGTCACATCGCCTCTCAGTTTAATTTCCGGATATCCTTTCAAACCGTTTTCCCTTGGCGCTTCCGTTTGCAGCCAATAGACAACGGATTTGGTCAATTCCTTGGCCATCATATAATGGTGTTCCGCATCCGGACTTTCATAGATATTGCCAAAATGATAATCGTTTTGGGGCCAATTTAAAATAGTAACGTCGTTTTTAACATAATCGTCGGTGAAATAGGCACTATTGATTATCCGGCGATAAGTGAAGAGATTGATTCCTTCATGACCGAAAAGCGATCCTCTTTCTTTTTGTCCCCGTTTTAACCCCGGGTATTCCCAGCTGAGTTTTTTTACCCCAGCCGCAAAATCCATAACCACGCTGTTGAAATAATCATAATATGGTGGTTTTTCGATGGTATGGTTTTCGCCCTTCGCAAATTCGATGGCGGCTACCCAAGTTACCGGTTGCATATCGTATTTTGAAGCTTCAAGCGGTGCGTGCGGTTCATTGGTTTCCGCTTTGCTTTCCGCCCCCGTAACATATTCGGTATTCGTTAACGGCAGAAGCGAACCGATGTCCGTTCCGTCGATAAAGAAAGTACCGGTAAAACGGGTTTTTTCTTTTGTTTTTAAATTCTTGCCTATTACCGCTTTTACCATGTCATTATCGGTTTCCGCGGAAATTACTTTGGTTTCCAGGAATAGTTCGATTTGTTTGCTTTCCAAATAAGGATTTAACATTTCGTAAAAAATCTTTAACGAAACAAGCGGTTCGTGGGCTATCCTGCTAACCCATCCTGCACCCGGGTTAAAATAAGGGTTTTTTGCTACTTCCTTATTAAAGTGAGGATGATTTCGGTAATAGTCGCGAACGCGATTGCGAAACCTCCGGTAAGTGGCGGTGCAACCGAATTCTTCAATCCAACGGTGTTCATCGCTTGGCACGGCTTGATTGGTGAGTTGTCCGCCAATCCAGCGGGTTTCTTCGATTAAGGCAACCTTGAGATTGGATTTGGCGCTAGAAAAAGCCGCCAAAACACCCCCAATGCTGCCGCCGACAACAATAATATCATAATGTTTGGTTTCCATGATTTACTCCTTTACCCGATAGATTTCAATAAAGACAAACTTTTTGGCCATGTGAATTGAATCATAACCACCGTGCCCATAACCTGCATATTCAATAAACACTTTTGGGGAAGGTATTTGGCGATATGCTTGATAGAAAAAGTCTGGTGGGCAAATCAAATCCTCCGAACCGACCGAAGCTAAAACCGGGCAAGCAATTTGCGAAGCAAAATTGGCTAAATCAAAATAACTTACGGTTTTTAGAACTTGTTCTTCCCGTTCCGGATGGTCGGCAATAAATTTATTTAACTCCCGATAACTGCCATGGGCCCCTTTTATCCGGCCTTCCAAATAACAGCCACTCGGAATATCACATAAGCAAAGCGAGACTTTTTTGGATAGGCTTGCAGAAAAAAGCGACAATTCTCCGCCTTTGGAACCTCCTGTAACATATATCGGCCAACTTTTAATTTCTGGTAGACTTTCGGTGATTTCCAAGAGTTGCAAAGCATCTTGGAAAAGGCGTTTGCTGTAGTAGTTATCCGGATCCAAAATATTGAAAGCGGTCAAACCGTATTCACGATATTGGTAATGGTTAGGGTCGATTGTTTTGCCGCCTTGAAGACGGGAATCCATTCCTAAAACGGAATAACCTTCATCAAGCCAATATTTGGCGATTTGTTGGTAACCTTCGGTGGCGATAACGGCTCCCAGGCCATGGTATAAGACAATCAATTCTTTTTTGGCATCTTTTGTTTTATTTAAAAAAAGACAACCGTAGACTTTGGTATTGGCTACCCCCGTAAAATAAAACTCCTTGGTATAGCCATAATCGGTATCGGTTTCCGAAATTGATTCAATATCTTTGGGCAAGGCTTTTACTTCGCTTTTCCAAACAGCCCATTTTTCAAAAAAATCGCTTTGTCTTGATATCGTAATCGGTTTTTGATACTTATCCATAAAAATCCTCCGATAAAAAATTTGCTTTAATTATATCTGACTTTTAATTATTTTGCAATTTATATGGCTAATAAAGTATAGACAAGTTATTTCTTTTTAATTCTTCCCGATTTCTGTGATGTCTATTTCCTTTACAATTTTCCTTAAAATTGGTATACTTGATAAAAACAAACAATTAAAACTAGAAAAAGAGGATATTATGAAATACGTGGCAGTTTTTGATGTTGGAGGAACAGATGTTAAATATGGACTCTTTGATCCTGCCGACAACACCTTAGTTTTCAAACAATCTTTTCCGACCTGCGCGGAAAATGGCGCACCATTTATTTACAATAATATTATTGACAAAATCAACGAGTTGAAACAAAACTATGATTTAATGGGCGTGGGAATCAGCAGCGCCGGTGTAATTGACAGCACCACCGGAGTCGTCTTAAACGCCACCAAAACGATTCCCAATTTTATCGGATTCAAAATCATTGAAACCGTAAGCAGTGCCACAGGTTTAAAAGTCACCGTGGAAAACGATGTTAATTGCTTTGCTTTGGCAGAAATCGCCAACCGCCCCAATGTGAAAGATTTTGTTTTGATTACTTTGGGGACCGGAATTGGGGGAGCAATTGTTGTGAACCGTCACATTTACCGGGGCTTTTCCTTTGCTTCCGGGGAAGTTGGAAGAATGTATGTCGGAGATGTCACCTGGGAAGAAAGTTCGTCTGTGAAAGCGCTCGTTTCGCTGGCCCAAGCTCAGGAACTACCGATAAATAATGGAATTGAGTTATTCAAATTGTATGACGAAGGAAACCAAGAAGCAATCGAATTAATCAATCACTGGTTCTACCGGGTAGCAAAAGGAATCTCCAATTTAATCTACCTGTTCAATCCGGAAATCTTAGCCATTGGAGGTGCCATCTCCAACCGTCCGACTTTGGTTAAAGAACTAATGCCATTCTTAAAAGAAACCTGCGACGCTACCTATTTAAAAAACACCAAAATTGTTCACGCCACCCTGCAAAGCGATGGTGGCCTATATGGTGCTTATTACCATTTCTGGGCAAATTACATGAAAGTCTAGATGAAACTTTTTAAAAAATTTGTCCAACAAAAAAAATACGGATCGCCAATATCCGTATTTTTTCATTTCGCTAGTGTTGCTAATTTTTAAATTTGTTAATTATTACTTTCCTCTTTTTTTAATATTTTTCCTCTGTGATAGCACCAAATTCCCATTTTTCTTTTAAAATATTTAGTTCAACCTCCGGGTCATCTTTTTTATTTTGATTCCTAAAGGTTGAGAAATTATTGTTTTTAACGAATAAAATAATTGCGAAATCCAAAAAAGACTCTCTGAGAAAGTTAAACAAATA
>DUPC01000010.1 GCA_012838545.1 Acholeplasmataceae bacterium | reverse complement strand
GATAGCGGTGTAAAGCGCTTCGGCAGCCTTTTGGGTCAATACCAATTCGTCTTTGTTGGCTAAATAGAATTCAACCATCAATGCGCCGGTAGCAGGTATTGTCGGGTCAATGTAATTCATATCCGCATAATCAAACGAATCGTCGTGATGGTCGATTTTTATGCTATATGGAGCAAGTTTATAACGTGAATCGCATATACGGTCTTCGGTAGCGGTATCAATAATTAACGCCAAAGCATTTTGATAATCTTCATCCTTTACTTCATCGTTTTGACCCAAATGCGCAAGGTAATTCGGAATTTCGTCTCCAACCGCAAAAATCCTTTTTTCGGGGAAACTGGCTTTTAGTATTTCTTTAAGCCCCCTTTGCGAACCGATGCAATCACCGTCCGGGCGAATGTGTCTATGAATAATTATCGTATCATATTGTTTGATTTTCTCCAATATTTCGTTATATATTGCGATTTTGTTCATTGAATTCCTCCATTGTTTTTGTTATATCCTTTAGTATATCATCAACAACCGCTAAACTTTCCACAGTGGCGCCGCTGGCAAGCAAGTGCCCTCCGCCGCCGTACTTGGTTGCAATCTTGTTGATATTAGGCCCGCGGGATCTAAGTTCCACAAGCACTTTACCGTCTTCGCATTCGGTAAAATTAGCCCATATATATATTTGGTTAATTCCCGCCATAATGTTTACCATTCCTCGGGATATATTATACGGATTAGAATTATATGATACAACATCTTCATAAGTATTTATCAGATAAGCAATCCCGGTATCAAGAACTTGAAACTTTAAAGTAAGCTTGGAACGTAGTTTTACCGTATCCAAATCTTCCAAATATAAATTATCATAAATTTTATCCAAGTCAATATTTGCCTTCATTAAATAGGAAGCTATTTCAAATGTTTGGGAGGAAACAGAAGTATATCTAAATCTTCCGCTATCGGTAACAATCCCGGTAAATAGGGCTTCTGCGGCATTCTTGGTTAAAACAAGGTTGAATGTTTTGATAAAATGGGCGATTATGCCGGATGCGCTTTCAAAGTTTTGATTGACGAAAGCTAAATCCCCATATTCTCCTTGAGGAATATGGTGATCGATTTTGATAATAAAACAGCCTAAAGCATATCTTTCGTCGCTAATTAAATGCTTAGCTCCGCAATCAACAACAATAACCAAAGCATTATTATATATATCATCATTCACATTATCCACGTTGCCCAAAAAAATAAAGCGTTGATTTTGCTCCCCAACCGCAAAAATCCCCTTTTTAGGAAAGTTTGCCTGAAGAGCATATTTTAACCCTAACTGAGCCCCAATCGCGTCTCCGTCGGGTTTTAAATGGGTGTGAATGATAATAGTATCAAATTCTTGTATTTTTGATAATATTTGTTTATACATTCTCGTAAACCACCTTAATAATGCATTATACCATATTTTTTCATTTGTTTCAAAAAAATTACAATAAATTAAAAGAGCGGGTGTCTCCATCCGCTCTTTTGTGATTCTAAATGTTTAAGTCAGGCCTTAAACTTTGACATCATTAATATATG
>DUPC01000009.1 GCA_012838545.1 Acholeplasmataceae bacterium | reverse complement strand
CTAAAAATATGGAAGTCAAACATTATAAGTACCCGAATTGACTTTTTGGGGAAAACATGGTATTATATATAAAATAATGAATAATTAAAAAGGGAAGGTTTGAAAAAAATGAATCCACGACAACTAAAAAAGCAATTGCTTTTTTCCTTCTTAATGGTTAATTTCTTGCTTGTAGCTATCCTTTTTACGGTTTTTGCTTGGTTTACCTTGCAGGACCAAACAATGGTAGGAAACTTTTCTGTTTCCATCCAATCGCCCCATGTAATTGAGGCAAATGTAGAAACATATGCGATTGGGGATTATTCCCAAGATGTATTTGGCAAAACTTTTTATCTTGCTTTAGAAAATAACGAACTTGTTCATTTAGATTACTTGCCGACATATGACGATCGCGACATTATTTTTACTGAATTCAAACCCTATCTTGCCCTTAATTTACGCTTTAAGCTTGCTTCCAATAATGCTGATTGCAGAATCCTGGCAACGACAGTTCATGATTTTCAAACCACCGCAAACAATTGGATTAGCAATTGCACTCGATTTTTAGTTGCCGCCTACACTGAAGACACTAAAACGCTTTTCGTCAATTCCAATCCGCTATCCTTTGTCAGTGTAAACGGAAACGATATCTCCAAAGAGGGGACAATCGAATTATTGCGTGATAATTTTACTAGTCGCGATGTTTCCTTATGGTTTATTCTTGAATATCACAAAAGCGCTATTGATTATATTCATGACTATTTTTTCGGTTCAATTGTCGAAATGATTACTTACGAAAATGATATAAGATTGGAGATAGATGACTAATGCGTTTGGTTCTGCTACGAAAAAATATTGTCATATATTTATTAATTTTCACAGTGGTATTAACTACTTCCACCGCTTATGCTTGGTTTGTTAAATCCTCTGCTTTTATTCTTCCTACAACCGCCACCAGCATCGCCAATTATTTTGCGGGGGGAACAGGGGAACAAAATAATCCGTTTATCATTAACAATAAGAAACATCTATACCACTTGGCTTGGCTCCAAAATATCGGTGATTTTAAAGACAAGAAATATTATTTTGAGATCGAATCCGACATTGATATGGAGGGCATGGCACTTCCGCCGATTGGAACCGAGGAGTGCCCTTTTATTGGCGATTTAAACGGTAATTATAAAGTTTTAAGCAATTTGTTTATTTCCAATAATAAAAATGAACTGTTAACCAATTTTGATTTAGATAATGTCGATCTCGGAAACAAAGTTGGGTTTTTTGGTAAGATTGATTCGCCAGACGATCCATATGACGAAAAAACAGCTGGAAAAGCTTATAACTTCTATTTGGAAAACGTCAACATCGGCAGTGTTGTAAATAACTCAGTAGTAGGAATAGTGGCCGGACATAATAACGGTCAGCTTTCCGATATCGGCGTATCCAATAATTCCTTTAAACTTGCAAGCGGGATTTTAAGCCAATCCAACTATGTATTAATTGGAGAACTCGGTGAAAATACTTACTGGCACGGAATGCCAAGCGATGGGGGAAATAAAATATTAATTGATCCGAATGACCCAGCCGATTTATTCACTAATCTTACTCACATCAACAATGTACCTCAGTACCGTACTGTAAAAGCCTCTATTCCAGAACATGCTTATATGACCTCTAATTTATCATATAACACATCGGGACCAAAAGGTTTCTATTACATCGACACCGTAACCGAAGATACAATCACTGTGAATGGAAAAACTGTCGTCACTTATACACCTAAAACATACACTTCGATTACTGCCCTTTCAGAAGCTACTGAAAAAGGGATACCGGAAAGCTTTTGGTATCGCTATGATGGCAGCAACAACAGTTCTAGACACATTATACCTTCTGCCGCACCTTCAGATCAAGACCTCGTGACGGTTCCGTTTGAAGGTAGCGAAATCGAAATACCTCAAAATGGAGTATGGTTTAAACCAAAAGGGTCAGGAACTACCGGAATCTCCTTTTTGATTACCAATAAAAGTGACAACGCAGCTATGTCCATTTATGAGTTTTCACGCGATTCCCAAGGGAAGATTATCAATTGGAAAGAATATAGCTTTATTTTTCCAAAAAAAAGTTTTGACAATAAAAATATTCTTTATTTTACTTTTAATGTCAAAAGCAATTACGAATATGTTGTAAGCCGTTCCTCTAATACTCAAAATACTGACGCGGGTTTCTTTTACTTAATCCTACACGGTGTCGGTTACCAAGGAAACGGCACCAGCACAACCCAATTCATCGATTATGTAAGACGCGTAAACGGTCAATTTCCAAGGGTATCCGATGACAGTTATAAACTCAATAATACTTTGCTTACCTATAGCGGCATTGCTTCCTCTACCGGATACTTATATTTTAACAAAACAACTTATGGCTCGGAAACTGAACCCTATGTATATTATATCAGCGAAATTGGAAATCTTTTAATCAGCGACAAAGCTGCAGGAACCCAAGACTCAAAACCTGCTCCTGGAGTATTGGACTCCATCTTTCCTAATTGGATGGCTAATTATCAAAACAATCCCTAGTTATCACTTAAACAAAAAAGGCTGTTAAACAGCCTTTTGTTATTTATGATGATTTTTTATTTTACATTAAATAAACCAGCAAGTTTGCTCATTGGACACGATTGAATCCAGATTTTTCCCGGACCGGTTACTTTGGTGTTAAATAAACCTTCCCCGCCAAACAGAGCATTTCCGATTCCTTTAACTGTTACTATCTCAAACGTAACGGTTTCGGTCATTGCTGCAAGGAAGCCGGTATCAAGGATAAGAATCTCTCCCTTTGCTAATTCTTTTTCGATGAGCGAACCGTCAATTTCCAAAAAAACGATTCCTCTTCCGGTGAATTTTTGCATGATAAATCCTTCGCCGCCAAAGAAGCCAGCACCCAATTTTCTTTGAAAGAAGATACTCATATCAACACTTTCTTCTCGGGCCAAAAAAGCACGTTTTTGGGCAATGATTGGCTGTTCACTTACATCGATGGCAAGAATTTGCCCAGGGAACGAGGATGAAATGGCTATCATATCGCCCTCTTTGGTTGCGGTATAAGTGTTTTGAAACATCGATTCGCCGCTAAATGCACGGGATAACGCTTTTCCAATGCTCCCCCCCGCATTCGTTTTCATTTCCATGGTTTCGCTCATCCAACTCATACCGCCACGTTCGGTATGAATTTTTTCGCCCCGCTCTAAAGTAATTTCTACATACGGTAAATTTAATCCTTTAATTTCGTATTTCATATTCCTTCCTCCTGGTAATGAAAAAAGCCACAAGAAAGTGTTTGATAAAAACTTGCTCGTAGCCAATACTAATTTTTGTTTTTTTAAGTAAAATGGTGGAACTAGAGGGACTTGAACCCCCGACCCTTTGCACGTCAAGCAAATGCTCTCCCACTGAGCTATAGTTCCATTTGCGCTAATATTATACCACTTTTTTACTAAAAGATAAAGCAAAATAATAAAGAAAAGTCCCCCCCAGGACTTTTCCAGCATAGAGGTAAACGGATTATATTAGACACTCCCCCCCAATAATAACTAAAGTGACACAATTCCCTAACCCCTTACATTAAAAAATAATTGTAAAAAAGTAAGGACAACATGATTGTTGGCGTATAAAAATTTTCCTCTAGGCTATAAATATTTTATCATTTTTTTCCAATTCTCACAACTACTTTTTTGGTTTTATTTTTCTAATTTTTATTAAATCATTATGAAGAATCCCTTTATTTTATACTTTTATTGAGTGAATAAAAGAAAAACCCCCTAAAGGGTTTTTTTAATCCTAACAGAAATATTCTTTTAATATCGTAATAAACTTATCTTTAATCATGGCCTGTTTCTTATAGTGATGGGTATCGCGGTAATAACTGTCGATGAGCGAGAAAATTGTCTGGCAAATCCCAAAATTGCAATAACGGAAATTATCCTCATAGATAAATTTTTCGAAAAACTTGATGCGCTCATTCATGTCTGGTAATCTTGCAGCTCGAAAAAATTTGGCCATTATCGTATCGCTACCTACCAATTGCATACCTTGGGTAATTTTCTCCAAGGTTTCAAGCGACTCTGTTAAATCATTGATTAATAAAACAACTCCGATATAAACCAATGAAGACTCATCAATAATGCGTATAGAATGTTGAATGATACAAGCGATTAAACTTTGAAAATAGGTTTTTATCAAATCAACTTCTTTTAAATGTGAGTAAGCAATGATGATATTAGTTATTGATCCAAAAATGGCATACCCATCCTGAAGCTGTGTGGCTTTTTTATAATTATCCAATAATTCATCTATATCCTGAGTGTTTTCGATATTATCCAGTTTGACCCGGGCCAGCGCATTTAAGACGCGAACCATACCCACAAAGTTATTTTGTTTTTGAAAAATGTCTAAAGATTGTTGATAAGATTGGTTTATTTTCTTTTCCTTGCGAAGCGCATAATATGCATCACCCATGATGCGATAGAAATGACCGTTAAAATGAGTGTCCTTGGCGTGTTGAATTAAAAAATCAAGTTCTTTCAACACCTTAAGCATTTCCTTTTTATCATATGCTTTTAACATTATCCCCAGCGAATAGATGTGGATTTGTTGCATATCATCCGCATAAGGCATTAAACTCTCAAACAAATCAAAGTATTTATGCGCTAAAGTAAAGTCATGGTTATAGTAAGCGTGATAAGTGATTAATATCAGATAATTAATTACCAGTTTTTCTTCCAACATTGCTTGTTTGCGATAATCAAGCAAGTATTGTACTTCGTTATTAAACCGTTCCAAAGTATAACGGTACCCCAAGAATTCATCAATTAAAGATAAGATTTCTTGGTTGAATTGAGCAATCTCTTCTTCTGTCAATTGATCAGAACCAAAGAACTCTTTTAGTGCTTGAACTTTTTTTGTTGTTAAGTTCTTTTCCCCTCTAATATAGAAATAATACATCGAACTGGAACAAATATCAGTTGTCAAGTCAAGAATAGATAGTCCAGCCTCTCTTCGAAAAAAATCGATGATGCTGCGTAACATGTTACCCCCCTCTTATTTATTTAATTGTATCGCGGCTATTCGTTGAACTGGAGCGTAGGTTTTTCGATGAATGTCTAATATACCCTCGTTAGTCAAGGCATTAATGTGTTTTACTGTTGGGTAACCTTTATGTTGAGCAAACCCATAAGATGGGAACTCACGATCCAGGTTAATCATGAAGTCGTCACGATTTACTTTGGCAATGATGCTCGCGCATGCTATTGCAAAGCATAAATCATCGCCTTTGATGATGCTTTCGCTAGGTACATCCAAATTTAACTTAACCGCATCAATCAACACATAATCCGGCTTTACCACAAGCGAGGAAATCGCCTTTTCCATTGCCAGTTTGCTGGCGTTTAGAATATTGATTTTATCAATGGTTTTTTCACTGATAAAAACCGTTGCATGACAAATCGCATTGGCTTCAATTTGTTCTTTTAAGATTCTGCGTTTTTTGTCGGTTAATTTTTTGGAATCCATTACCCCTTCGATATGGCAGCCCTTAGGCATTATAACTGCTGCTGCCACCACCGGACCAGCTATACAACCTCTTCCCGCTTCGTCAACCCCGGCAATTAGTTCAAAACCTTTCGCGTAGATCTGATTTTCAATTTGATGGTTATCCATTTTCACTCACCCGGTCAAAAGTCAAGCGGCCCAAGCGGCCATTTCGAAGATCGTTAAGGAAGCGAGTTGCGGAATCAAATTCGTCATTGGCACCAAATTGCTTTGACAATTCAACTAAAAATTCATAGGGTTCAAGCTTAGAAGCGATATTATACCTCGATAAAGCCTTAGGGTAAAATTGTTGCAAAAAACCGATGGCATATTGGGCAATATCTGTAATTGATTGCGTGCTGTCTTTGATGGCACCCGTGATGGCAAGATGCATGCCGACTGCTTGATCTTCAAATTTCGGCCATAAAACACCCGGGGTATCAAGCAGTTCCATTTCTTCGTTAATTCTAATCCAACTTTGTGTTTTGGTGATACCCGGTTTATCGCCGACATTAGCGACTTTTTTGCGAACCAAAGCATTAATTAACGTGGATTTGCCAACATTGGGAATACCGATAATCATCGTTTTTATAGGACGGGGTTTTAAACCTTTTAAGGCGTCTTTTGCACGCTTTTCTTTCATTAATTTGGTTGCCTTGGCAATAACTTTCTTGGCATCTATTTGCGACCTTGCATCGATTGCCAGAACATTTTTGCCTTGAGAAATAAAAGCATCAAGCCATCTTTTGGTTTCGGTTTCATCGGCTTTATCGATTTTTGTAAGCACATAAAGTAAACGCTTATGGGCAAAGGCTTCTAAGAACAACGGATTTTGGGATGATTGGGGTGCCCTTGCATCTAGCAAAATTATCACCAAATCAATTAATTTTGCCATTTCTTTCATTTCCCTTAAGGCTTTGGCCATATGGCCGGGAAACCATTGAATGTAAGTCGTCATGATATTACTCCAATCGTTCAAACCATAAAGCTTTTCGGCGAAATTTGGCAACCCCTATAATATCTTCCTCATGAATTAGGCCGATAACACGGCTGTCCTCGCTTACCACCCGATTATCGCCCAAAGCAAAATAGAAGCCTTCCGGGATTACCAAACTAGTTCCGCTTCCGGAACAATAGTCCTTTTCCCCGTCCTCAAAATAAAAACACTTTTCTTCCCATTCGAATGGTTCTACTCCCCTAGGCATTTGATTAGTAACCGTTGAAGCGGTTTTTTCTTTAAAAAACGCTTCTTCCACCAATTGATTATTAATATATAAATCGGTGTAACCGGTTGTTGGATTAAAACGATAATCGACACGTTCTCCCGGCAGGCCGATAATCCGTTTGACAAAATACTTTTCTCCCGACCAATTGTAGTGTCCTGTTTTAATTTCTATAATGATGATATCAAAACGTTCGAAATCTTTTTTATAAAAAACTATTAGCTCGTCATCTTGAACTAAAGTCGGTTCCATCGAAGAGCCTCTGACCGCGCTCGTAGTAAAGATAAAGGCCAAGCAGAAAGTGGAAATCACTACACAAATCGGTAAGATTAAGATCCAGTCCAAAATATTGACAGTAAGCGTCGTCGATTTCGTCTTTACCTCAAAAGGGAATTTGTTTGGTTTGATTAGATGAAGCAGGTAATAGAAAACTATTAATAGGGAAGCAATACTCATTAGGTGCGTAAAAAGCATAATGGAATTAAAATACTTTTCTGCAAGAGTGATTTCGACAATTTTTAATTTCAAATAATTTTCTTGAGAAATGATGAAAAGATAGATTAGCGAACACAAGATAAAGCCCAATAATCTCAGCATCAGTTCGCTTGGTGTATAGTATTTTTTCTTTTTGTGCTTTTTTTGCTTTTTGCCATCCTCTTTTTCGAAATCACCATTATCTTGCGTTGGGTTATCGTCAAATGTTTCGTCCCTTAATTCTTCTGGTTGATTATCAACCTGTTTAATTTGATCTAAGTTTTCTGAATTGTTGTTATTTACGTCGTTGGGAGATAATCCGTCCATTTCATCACTTCCTATTTAGAATCGTCTCTAGTTCAGTTTCATTGACAAGAACTTCGCGTTGTTTTCCTTTAACCGTTGAACTAACGATTCCCAAACTTTCCATAGCTATAAGCATCCGGTCGGCCCGGTTAAAACTGATTTTAAATGCTTGGGTAATTTTATTGTTTGACCCGGTATTGTTTCTAACCACAAAATAGGCTACATCATTAAACAACGGATCAAGCGTTGCGTCGTTGTCTTCGTTAACTTCGACTTTTTCTTCCAATTCGGATAAATCAATTAAATATTGAGGTCCGTAGTTATCCCGCAAATAGGAAGTTATTCGGCTGATTTCGCTGTCATCGACAAAGGCTCCCTGAAGACGGTATTCGCCCGTTGGATCGGAATATAACATATCGCCGTTACCCAGAAGGGTTTCGGCACCGCCATGGTCAAGAATAGTGCGGGAGTCAACGTTTGATGCTACTCTAAAGGCTGCCCGCACCAAAATGTTGTTTTTAATGCTGCCGCGAATAATATCGGTCGACGGTCTTTGGGTTGCCACAATCACATGGATACCGGCGGCTCGGGCTTTTTGGGTTAATCGTTGAATGTGGCTTTCCACTTCGTTTGCGGCTACCATCATGAGATCGGATAACTCATCAATGATGATGACAATATAGGGCATTTTGTCGCCATAATCTTCATCCATTTTTCGGTTATAAGCAACAATATTTTTAAGGTGCAAGTTGTTGAAAAGCACAAATCGCCTTTCCATTTCCTCCACAGCCCACTTTAAAGCTTGGCTTGCCAACTTACTGTCAGTGATAACCGGCATTGCGAGGTGCGGAATATCGTCATAACTTGATAGTTCTACCATTTTCGGGTCAATCAAAATCAACCTTAAATCTTCCGGAGAGTTTTTATAAAGAAGGGAGATTATCATCGAGTTGATGCATACGCTTTTTCCCGAATTGGTCGCCCCCGCAATCAATCCATGTGGCATTTTAGCGATATCTGCATATATAAACTCGCCTGAGATGTCAATACCAAGTGCAACTTGAAGTTTTCTTGGGTCATTCAGGAACAACGGATTGTCAATTAAGTTGCCTAATAACACGTTTTTCCGCTCCGCATTCGGCACTTCAATTCCTGCATAACTTGTCCCCGGGATTGGATCTTGGATGCGCACATTGCGTACCTCAAGATAGCGAAGCAAATCTTTTTCCAAAGCGGTAATGTTCTTTACCGTCGTGCCTTTTCTGATATTGATTAAAAACTGCGTTACCGAAGGACCCTGAATATAACCCGCGACCTCTCCGCCAAAATCAAAATCAATGAAGACTTGATTAAGCAGTTCGGAACACCTTTCCGCCCATTCGCTTTTTCCTCCTCGGGCAATCGGCTCCTTTTTTAAATAGGAAAGCGGTGGGCTTTTAAAAGCCCTTGGGGGTCTGATTGGTTTTGGTTTCGGTTTTTCCTTTGGTTCGCTTTTTTTCACCGGGAGGTCCGGTTTAATTTCTTCTTCAGGAATGATGATTTCTTCTTGGAAAATATCGTCTTCTTCTATTTCGTCATTTTGGTCATAATACTGAAATTGGTCTTTTTTAGAGGAAGTTTTTACCTTATCTTCAAACACCAAAGTTTCTTCGTACTGAGATTTGTTTGAAACCGGTTCCTCAACGATTTGAGGGATAACGCCTTTTTTTAATATTTGTTTATATTGTTCGGTATTGAGAACGTAACTGGCGTTTTGTCTACGTACTTCTTCCGGGGTCATTTTCCGCGTCTTTCGATAACCTTCGTATTGCTTCCCCGCATTCCCATACGACACCGCAGGTGGTGTCCCAACCGTGTTCTTCTGACGGCCTAAAAAAGGAGAGATAAATTCGCTGGGTTTGATTTCGGGTTTGCCTTGAGGGTCTTGGACTTGAATCGTTTCTTTCTTTTCTTCTTGTTTAGGCTCGGTAATCGAAGCAATGTAAAAATCCCGTCGCCGTTCTTTCATTAATTATTCTCCTCCCTCTTGTTCTATTTCACGAATTACTTTTTCGATATCCGCACTGCGAAGCGCTTTTTCTTGATCGAAAATGCTCTTACTGTACATTTTATTGGTCTCATCAGCAACAATATCAATAATTAATATCGCCGATTTGCTTAAAACGATATTTACGGTTCCGCCTATCACCCATTTTTTAATCCAATATACCGGATTGGCATAATTTAGGACACTAAAAGCAAATTGGGAAATTTTATTGAGTTTTAAGCGATTGGCGGCTTTAATGGCTTTTTGTTCTTCCACTTTTTTCTTAACTTCAATCAACCTGAATATTTGGCTGACAGTGGTCTTTTTTAAGCGATTGAGGTATTTATTGGAAAAAAGTAAATCGATTCGCGATGGCAAATAATGCAAAAATTGCAACATTTCCTCAATCGACAATTCATAAATCGGATACTTGGAATTAGGGTAATATTCTCCGGCAATAATATTGATGGTATCATAGACCGTATTTCCCAAAAGCGCCGCTTTTTCTTTCACGCTCATTCCCACGGATTCTTCTTTGTAACGTGCTTTAATCTCATCAACCAATTTATTTAATTTCCCATCATTCGGATCAATGACGGTTTGCTTGGTCTTGGCTTCTTGTTTGATGGTATACATGACAATTAAGCTGTAAAACCCCATACAAAGGACAAAACCCATGACAATTCCCGTCATGATAAAAACAAAGTTCTGCCAAGTGAAATAACTCCACACTTTGGCAAAAAACTCCGTTAAAGCGTTGTCGAGATTGTTGTACCACGCGAAAAACATTTCTAAACACCTCATTAAATATTTTACTATAAAAACGCCTTTTTTGCAAACGTATTTCAAGTTTTTTTCCTTTTTAGAAAAATCTGCATCCATTTTTACTTTACACCATTCCCGGTTGAAAAATTGGCGGATTATTTGCCAAGAACGGTTAAATTATGATATAATGCCATGAAAGGAAAATCACCATGGAAAAATACTTAATTACAATTGACTTAGACGGAACCT
>DUPC01000065.1 GCA_012838545.1 Acholeplasmataceae bacterium | reverse complement strand
GGGCAAAGGAATAAAACAAAATTACCGATATGAAGGTTTAGCTTACAATTATGATTTTGGCGTCACGATGGCGGCGGCTTTAGGTTTAGTCATTCCTAATGCTAACGGAATTGTTTTGGACGTTTTTAATCGCGGATAGTGGAGGTTGACCGGAAGTGAAAAAAGTGAATATTTGTATTGCCGGAGGTGGAAGCACTTATACCCCTGGAATATTAATCGGATTGATAAAAAAGAAAGAATCGTTTCCCGTAAAAAGAATAATTCTTTATGACAATAATGAACGACGATTGGAAAGGATGGGTCAGTACTCCCAAATCTTATTGAAAGATTATTATCCCGAAGCAGAACTGATTTATACAACGGATATTACAAAAGCCTTTAAAAATATCGATTTTGTCTTTTGCCAAATTCGCACCGGTGGGTTCAAAATGCGCGAGTTGGATGAGAAAATCCCTTTACGCAACAATGTAATTGGTCAGGAAACCTGCGGTCCTGGCGGTTTTGCCTATGGACTCCGTTCCATAAGAGATATGATTGACCTAGTGAAAGCAATCAGAAAGGACAGCCCCGCTGCTTGGATTTTAAACTATACCAATCCCGCGGCCATCGTTGCCCTTGCTTTAGATCAAGCTTTCCCGGACGATAAACGGATTCTCAATATCTGCGACCAACCCATCAGTTTGTTGATGGCCTATGCAAGACTCTTAGGCGATATCGATTATAAAGATATGATACCTTATTACTTTGGTTTAAACCACTTTGGTTGGTTTACCAAAATAATCGATAAACGAAACGGCGAAGATATTACACCCAAAATAAAACAATTGATTTTTAAGAACGGTTTTGCTCCGGCCGATAAAGAACAACGCGATCCTTCGTGGCTGGTGACTTACGGCGCGGTAAAACAGATGTTGAAACTGGACCCAACTTATTTACCTAATACCTATTTACAGTATTATTTGTTGCCGAAAGAAACGATTGAGCACTTAGACCCTTCTTATACCCGGGCCAATGAGGTTATGGACGGTAGAGACAAACGAGTTTATGAACAATGCGAAAGAGTAATCCAACATCAAACAACCAAAATAGACGATTTTGTTACTAAAGAACTAACCAAAAAAGATGCCCATGGCGAAATGATTGTGGAGATTGCCGAGGCGATTTTCCATGATCAAGAAAGATACTATGTAGTTATGGTCAAAAACAAGGGCATCATTCCCAATTTGCCGGAAGAAGCTATTATTGAAGTATTATGCACTTTAGGCGCCAATGGGGCAACTCCGCTTGATGTCGGACCAGTTTCGACCTATTATAAAGGTCTAATTGAACAACAATATGCCTATGAACGCTTAACTTGCGAAGCTTATTTTGAAGGTAGTTATCTAAAAGCACTTCAAGCGTTAACCTTAAACCGGACGGTAGTTGACATGGCGCTTGCCAAGAAAATACTTGATGAGTTGATTGTAGCAAATCGGGATTATTGGCCGGAAATGAAGTGATAGCATGAAGTTAATTGTAAATGCTGATGATTTTGGCTTTACCAAAGGGGTAAACAAGGGAATTATCGAAGCCCATAAAAACGGCATTGTGACTTCAAGTACCGTGATGGTAACCATGCCGAAAATCAAACACGCTAGGAAATTATCGAAAAGATACCCAAGTTTAAAATTAGGTTTACATTTGAATATGACGCTCGGAAAACCTCTTACCGACTGTCCGAGTTTGGTAAAATCGAATGGGGAATTTTTCAAACCCAAGGAAAATCCCGACGTCACAAAATTCCAAAAAGCAGAAATAAAACGCGAATTTCTAGCTCAGTACAATCGGTTTGTTGAACTTTTTCAAAAAAAACCCACGCATTTTGACAGCCATTTATATGCTCACCAAATCTATGATGTGGCAAAGGAAGTGGTTTACGAACTATCGACGGAAAAAGATATTCCGGTTCGCGATTTGGAAACCCCCAACTACAAAAAAGCCTGCTTTATAAATTGCTTTAAGGCCATCGACCCAGAAACTGTGGATGACCTTTTGCAACGATTAGAAATAAAACTAACGGAAATGGAAAAAGTGGAAATAGCCGAACTTATGGTTCATCCCGCTTACATCGACGATTATTTATGTCTTCATTCAACATATAATACCCAACGTTTGGTTGAACTCGAAGCATTAACCAGCAGTCGCATTAAGGAAATAATCCAGAATCACGATATTATTCTTACTGACTTTGAGGAGGAAGCTTTATGTCGAAAATAGAACTAACAGATTTAACGAAAATATATGGCGAACCACGTCGAAAAGGCTTATTGCCGGATGGGAAACGGGCAGTAGACAATGTCACTTTGACAATCCCCGAACGCAGTTTTACCGTTTTGGTAGGTCCGAGCGGTTGTGGAAAAACCACGCTTTTACGGATGATTGCCGGGCTTGAATCGATAACCCTCGGAACCATTAAAATTGGCGATGTCGATGTTACCAATATCGACCCCGGTGATCGGGGAATTGCGATGGTTTTTCAAACTTATGCTTTATATCCTCATATGACAGTTTGGAAAAACATTGAGTTTGGCTTAAAAAATGCACGGATGCCTAGTTATGAAATCAACAGACGTATAAAAGAAGTACTTAAATTGGTTAATCTCGAAGAATACGCCAATCGTCGTCCGGCCAATTTATCCGGCGGACAGCGTCAGCGGGTTGCCTTGGCCCGCGCCATAGCCAAAAAACCCCAAGTTTTCTTAATGGATGAACCGCTTTCCAATCTGGATGCTAAACTTAGGTCATCGATGCGTACCGAGTTGATTCAAATTCATGAAAAGTTAAAATCGACTTTCGTTTATGTCACCCACGACCAGGTTGAAGCCATGACCATGGGCGATAACATTGTGGTTATGAACGAGGGTGTGATAGAACAAGTGGGAACACCGATGGAAATCCACGACGAACCTAATTGCGTTTTTGTGGCTCAGTTCATCGGCGATCCGGGAATGAATATTATTGTTTTGGATAATGGCAAGAGAATCGGTTTTAGGCCACGCAACATTCATTTTGTGGATGAAGAGCACCCAGTAAGAGAAGGTGACGTCGATATAACCGGAGCAGTCTTAGCCATTGAAAATCATGGATCGGAATTTTTGTATTATATCGACATCGGCATCGGCAAAATTTACATTAAGGATGCCAGCCGTAAAGTAAAGAAACTAGGTGAAAAGGTTAGAATGGTACTGAGACGTCAAAATGTTTATGCTTTCGATGAAAACGAGCGGAGAATTTATGACGAAAACGAGGTAAATAAAATATATGGATATTTTAGAGAAACTCGAAAATAGTTATAATCGCGAAGTTCAAAAGAAGGTTTTAGCTCAATTAAACGTTATTGACGAAGCATCGAAAAAATACATAAGAGAAAAAATCAAATTCCGCTTGATTTTTCTAGAAAAAGCCAACCCTCTTGCCACCGAATTAAATCGGGAAAAAGCCATGCATAAAAATTTCCGAAGCGAATCACGCAATAAACTTCGAAAAGTAAAAATGGAATTTAAGGGAAGGCGCGCGGAAGTCAAAGAAAACTATCATTTTGACCTCAAAGAAGCAAATTTATCGCTTAGTCTAATTAAGAAGAAAATCCAAAGCAATTACCAAAAGGCTAGGCGCGAATACATTCAAGCCTATTTCTCAAACAAACTTGTGTTAAAAGACAAACTTGCCAAGTTTGACCAAGATTTTAAAGTATATTTTGACAAAGAAATGGCTGAACGCCTGAATCATCGCGACGAAACGATTAAGGCTTTAAAGCAAAAATACTTAGAAGATATTGACAAAATTAAAAAGCAATATCAAAACGAAGTAAAGGAAATAAAAAAATCTTCCCTTAGGGTAAATAAAAAAGCTTTTAAAGCAGAAAAGAAAGCCATCATTGCTAAGCTTGCAACCGAAATCAAAGCTCTAAAGCAAGAAATGAAAGAACAGGACAAAGCTAATCGATCATCTTTAAAGCAATTCAAAAAAGAAACGCAAATCATTAAACGAAAAGCGCGAAAAGAGATCAGAAATATCAACAAAGAAACCCGAAACGTTGTCAACAAAATGTCTGCCCAAGAAAGAAAAGAATTTACGGAACTTCAAAAGTACATTAACGAAGATTTCTGTTTGCGCAGGCGAGCAAAGATTGACCAAAAAGAAGCGTTGATTTTGAAGAAAATCAATCCTGCTTATATTTATATTGCCCCTGCGGTCTTTGGGGAGGTTTTCTTCACTTTATTTCCCTTCATTTTCATGATTATAGGGTCGCTGTTTCGAGTCAATTTTACCAACCTCTCGAAATCGCGGTGGGTTGGTTTGCAAAACTTTATCAGAATTTTCACCAAAGATGTCGAGTTCCAAAAGGCGATTTACAATACCGTTATCTATAGTTTATTCACCGTAATCCTTTTAACCGTGGTAACGATATCGATGGCAGCTTGGCTTGCCAAAAACACGAAAATCCATAATCTCGCGCAAACCATGGTTTTTACTCCTCATATCGCATCGCTCGTTTCGATTTCCATTTTGTGGATTGCGATGTTAAATCCAAATGGTATTATTAACCAAATTTTGGCGGTCTTTAATATTAAAGGACCCGCTTGGCTCTTGCAGGAGAATACTTCGCTCTTTTCGGTATCGCTGGTGACGGTTTGGAAAGACATCGGTTATTATGTTTTAATCATAATTTCTGGTTTGCAAGGAATTCCTGCCTACGTCTATGAAGCCGCAAAACTTGATAAAGCCTCGAAATCGCGGACTTTCTTCAACATCACCATTCCGTTGCTTGCGCCAACCTTATCGTTTGTCTTTATCACAAAATTTATTAACTCTTTTAAGGTGTTTGCCCCAATCGAAATTATGACCAACGGCGGACCAATGGGTTCATCAATGGTTCTCAGCTATTGGGTATATAAGGTAGGAAGAATCGGCTTCAATTATGGGCAAGCCATGGCGGGGGCGATTATCCTAACGCTCATGATTGCCATTTGCACCTTTATCAATAATCGTTATTTAAGAAGAATTGTCAGGTATTAAAGGGGTGATAGAATGGAATTAGAAAAAGTTTTTGACGTTACCGTAGAAGAAGACCATTCCTATGCTCCGGTGATTACAACTTTAACCAATCGCCAAAAGCGGATAATCAAAATCAAAAAGCGCATCAAGTATTGCTTGAAAATTATCAATTACCTGTTGCTTATTGGCGTGGGATTGACCTTTGTTTATCCGTTCCTTTGGATGTTTGTAATGTCCGTTCGGAGTTATGAAGAATCGATTCTTTTCTCCGGGGGCCTTTGGGTTAACGAATGGCATTGGGAAAACTATGTGGAAGCATGGAATCGCGCCCAATTCAGCAAATACCTCGGCAATTCCATAACCTACGCCGCATTAGTCCTAGGTTTGCAGTATTTCTTTATTGTTCCTGCAGCTTATGCCTTTGCCCGTATGGAATTTAAGGGCAGACGCTTTCTCTTCCAATTGAAACAGCTAGGAATGATGTTGCCGGGAGAAGCGACGCTGATTCCTGTGTATTTCTTTTATTCCAAATTAGGTTTAGTTGACACATGGACGGGTCTGATCTTGCCATCGCTTTTCTCCATGTTTGGAATCTACATGTTTACCAATAACTTCAAAACCATTCCACAGGACATTATCGAGTCGGCGTTAGTCGATAAAGCGAAAAACCGCCAAATCATGCTTCGCATCATGGTCCCAATGATCTTTCCGGTATTTGTCACGCATTTTTTGCTGACTTTCATTTCCAACTGGAACAGTTACTATTGGGTCTTGGTCATGACCAACAGCGAAAAATTGAAAACCTTGCCGGTAGCGGTAAAAGGACTCCTAAAAGCGGACGGAATCTTGCCGCCATGGCATTTGGTAATGGCCGGTAACATTATGCAACTTGCGCCAATTTTGATTATGTATATTTTGGGTAACCAACAAATGAAACGCGCCATGATTGGCGGACGGAAGATTAAGTTTGCGGGGAGAGAAAAAGAGTCTTTAATTAAAAGAGGTTTCAAGGCACTTGCCAACAAACTTAATCGCACCAGCAAAGAAGTTATGTTTAAAGAGAGGTAACGGGTAAATGATTTTTAAAAAGAAGTATTTGTTTATTTTTCTAGTGTTATTGTCTTTATTTATTCTGGTTTCCTGCGGTGGCGATGACGAAGAATACGAAGGAAACGGGGAAATCTACGTTGATAAGAAATGGGATTTGTTTTCCACTGAGCACGACTTTAAAAAACCGGTGGAAATAAACTTTTGGTCCGCCAATTCCGCGGTCGATATCCATGGTTCAACTATGGCGGATATGGTTGAAATGTTCAACGAATACCAAAGAACTACTTATCCTGATTCTTACATAAAGGTTATCCCTTCATTCCAAGGCGGTTATATTGTTCAAAACACCAAACTTCAAGCCGCAATCCCTGCCGGTACGAATCCGGAACTTGCCATGGTGGGAGTTTCTTCGTTCTCCATCTATGTCGATAATGTTATCGACCAACGTCGAATTTTCACTTATGACCAAATTCGGGATATTTATGAAGGATTCTTGCAATTTGCGATGTATCGCAATAAGTTTCTTGCTTATCCTTTTTTTGCGGCGACGAATCTTTTGGTAGTAAACCGCACAATGATGGAAGCAACCGGTATGAAGGTGCCAACGGTGGACGAGATTTTAGCCGACCAGGAAAACTCTATTTGGACTTGGGAGTATGCCAAGCAACTTTGGAAAGCCGCTTCCAAACCGGAAGAAGGAATTTACGGTCTTGCTTCAGGCGGACCGGCTTTATATGAAGCCTACTATACCCAAGGTGTGCCGATTTACAACGAGACTGCTACTAAAGAAAATATTAACAACGAATACGGCAAACGGGCTTTGGAATATTGGCGTAGTTTAGTTGTCGAAGGATGCATGTTGAATCCGGTTTTGGACCCAAATCACGGCACCAAAATCCAAGGGGCTTTTTCCACTGGAACCGTGGGAATGTACTTTGCCAGTTCCTCCAGTCTCAAAACAATCTTTGAAAATGTCTGCGAAAGTCAGGTAGCACAAGGAAACGATCCGTTGTTTGAACTTGATGTCTTGCCTCATCCCCGCAATCCATACTTTTATTCCAACCAAAGCGGGGGCGGAATCATTGTCTTTAACAATAAATCCGACGTCAAGATTAAAGCAGCGGTTGAATTCTTGCGTTGGCTTCAAGCTCCGGAACAATCAGCTTATTATTCTACCAAAACCGGTTACTTAGCAACCACCAAATCAGCTACCCAAACCAAAATTTGGACTGATTATGCGAAGATTAACCCATTGTTGGATTGGGCAATAGATCTCATGGTATTGACTCCAGCCAATGATTTAAAAATCCCGATTGGCCGCGCCAAAGCACTTGCGGACGATGATTTCTCTAAATACATCAAAGGTATTTATTATGATGATTGCACCCGGGATATCGATGAAGTGTTGAGGGAATGCGCCGAACGTGTTGCCTACATTTTGGAATCGAATAGCTGGTAGATACTATGCGAATGACTAATCCCCAAGATTTAATTACAGTCAGTATTGTGGGAGCGGGTTCCAGAGCCGGTGCTTACATCAATGCTTTAGAAGCAAATTATCACGGAAAATTTAAAGTTGTTGCGATTGCCGAACCGCGCACGGAAAGGCAAAAATATTTTCAAGAAAAGTATCTAATTCCCAATCATTTGATCTTTGGCGGATATGAAGAGTTTATTAAACAACCACGTTTATCGGATATTGTTATCATTGCCACTTTGGATGACATGCATTACGTTCCGGTAATGGATGCCATTCAAAAAGGGTATGACATTATTTTGGAAAAACCGATTGCCATGTCGGTAGAAGAAACCGTGGAAATCGGCGAGTTCGGTGCAATGCATTCGAATCAGCTGATTGCGGTGTGCCATGTCTTAAGACATTCTCCGTTCTTTCGAAAAATCAAGGAAATAATCGATTCGAAAGTCTTGGGCAATGTCATCGATATTCAACACAATGAAAATGTCGGTTATTACCATTTTGCCCATTCCTATGTTCGCGGCAATTGGCGCAACACCCAAATATCCGCACCGTTTATTGTGGCGAAATCGTGCCATGATTTGGATATTCTTTTATATTTATTGGGTGATAAACACTGCAAAAGAATTGCATCCATGGGGAGTTTGACATTCTTTAACCAAAAGAATTATCGTCCCGATGTAATGGCACCCCGTTGTGCGGATTGTTCCATCGAAAAAGACTGTCCATATTCAGCTTTAAAAATATATTCCTCCGGCAAAATCAGAAGTGTGGTTTTTGATACATCGACCGAGGAAACTTTGAAAAAAGAACTCCAAACGAGCCATTACGGCCGGTGCGTTTTTGCTTGCGATAACGATGTCGCCGATCATCAAGTAACAATTATTGAGTTCGAAGGCGGTATTCACGCTACCTTTAACTTGAGTGCTTTTACCGATAAAATTCATCGCTCCATCAAGATTATGTGCGAATATGGGGAAATTAGGGGAATTGAAACGACCAAGGAAATCGAAATAACCCATTTCGGAACCAATGAAAAAACGGTTATTTCCCCGCAAAATTTGGCGGGCGGTCATGGCGGAGCGGATACCGGATTTATCATTAATTTCATGGAAACGTATTTAAACAATAAACCTTTTGATTCGACTCTGTCGATGTCCATTGAATCGCATGTCATGGCGTATGCGGCGGAAGAATCAAGACTTCAAAACGGAAAGATGATTGATGTTGCCAAATATCATCAATTGATCAGAGATAAAACGGAAGGAAGGAAAATAGGATGAAAAAGTTTAATTTATTTTTGGTTATGTTAATGCTCCTTGGGGTATTATGCGCCTGTGGCAATGGCGACGACGATGACGACAAAGATAAAGACGACGATAAAGTTGTGCTTTATGATTTTAAGATGGAACTACCTTCCACTGAGTTGTTGCCCGATGCCACTGATATTCAAGTTGTCGAAGGCGCGCCGGAATTAATGATTGTCGAAGTTGTTTTGGATACTTACTATTACTTTCATTATGAAACGATGTCGGCTTATGAGTATATCAAAGTATTCAACAATACCAATCAAGATTATAATTTGAAGGGCCATCGCGTTGTTCTGTCCAACCCATACCAAGGGCAAAATTGGGAAAACGAGGATTCCAAAAAAGGCAATAAAGCCTTGGTAACTGGATATCTGTTTATGGGTTTGATTGATGAAGACTTCATCATTCCGAGCTTGTCTTATGCCTTGATTTGGTTAAAACCTTATTATTGGACCGTAGGAACGGGGACAGACGCTTACAATAAACCATTTAGCGCAGCTGTAATCCATAAGGATAATGCGGAACAAAAAGGGGCCATTTCGCAAACTATCGATGATTTTAAAGAATTTTGGAAAATCGATAAATCAAAAAATAACATTTATGAATTAACAAATATGGGAGTTGTGGGAATCAGACCGGAAAGCGGAACCAGCGAATTATTCCCAATCTTTACCCCTGGTGCAGGAACACCTTATACCCATTTAAACAGTTCCTTGCTTCGTTCGATTGAAATCCAAAAATTTAACGATCAAAATGGAACTGCTACAATCGATTTGTTGAATAAGTATAAAGATTTGTCCGCTGAAAAACAAGCCGACCCTGATCATGTTTACGGTAAAAAATGTTTCAACGTCATGGAAATCCGTCAAGACGGTACTGTTGTCGATGGTTATTTTTTCGAAAACGTCTGGCAATATTTTAATCCGATTGTCCGAGTCAATTTCTGTGGCCGAATCAATGCTTCGGGTATGATTCCGGGACAAACGTATATTGATTTTAAAGCAACCGGAAATCCAGGCGTATCGGGATGGCCTAATACCATGGGGTTGCAATTCCGACCGCCGCTTGAAGGCGAAAGAATTATGCAATGGCAATTGCCTCTTCGCGAACTAAGCCGATTTAAACAATATTTAGAACCGGACCAATTGGCAATGTTGCGTTTGTCGGAAGAAGAAGATACCAATTACCGCTTTATTCAAAAGACCATCAAGTTGACCACAGACCCGGCTTTAGGCTTGGAATTTATCAATTGGCGTGCTGATGAAGTGGAAAGCGAAGGACGCCTAAGCTCTGCTAGTCCAAATGCTATCAAAGCAATCAATTTAACCAAACCTGCGAAGTAATATGTGGGAGAAAGCATGAAGAACAAACGTTTGATAATTGCCGGTTTCCTTTCCGTGGTAGTAATCGGTGTGATTCTTGCCTTAATCTTTGTTAAGCCGACTACTGTCACCGTTCTATATGCCAATGGTCAAATGGGACTGGCAACCAATAAAAAACTAGACAAAATCGAAGTCGACAATCAGGAAGTAATCCTTTATCAAACGGTTTTAGGCGAAATCGAACTGTGTTATGAAAGCCTTTATTTGGACAATGATTACAACAATCTGATTATCCTTAACCAAAATAAAATTCTTCCTCTACAGGCTTCAACTGAAAAATTCGGCAGTTTTGTTCAAAATAAAGTAAAAATTTTAGGCTTAAACATTGTAGACGGTTTACTTTCCATTGAATTTAAAAGCGGGAAAAAAACAAGCGATAATTACAATACTTTCACCTTACGCAATATTTTTCTCAAAATAAACAACGAGGAAATCTGGTCCAATGAATTTGGCAAAGATGAGTATTACAATGAAAACCTCAATTTTGGCGAAAATGACCAAAACCCCGATATGCGCTTTAATTACCGCTTGTCGCATGTATTGACTTTTTCGGTTAACAAAGATTTATTGGATGGTTATGGTGCGCTGCTTGAAGAAAATAGTTTAAAAGAAAGTTTTGAAGTAAAATACCAAAACAAGGCCGTTACCTTTGCCAATGAAAGTCTGGTTAATGTTGAATGCAATCTTGAAGAAGGCGAAATTATTTCCGAAACCAAAAGGCTGGAAATTGCCAAAGATGATTCGGTTACTTCGTTAACCATTAAAATGGACGGGGTCTTAATTCCGAACAACCTCTTGTTCAGCAAAAATGCTTGGGCAAGCGGTAATCATGTATTGGAAATCCAAGCGACTAACAAACACGGTTATCAAAAAACCCAATTGATTGACTTTACTCTTGATTTGGTTACGGTAAACCCCACCGAAATAAATTATGACATTTATCAAATTGGTGTTACTGACGGTCTTTATGGAGGTATTGACCAAATAGGTGTAAAAACAAACGAGTTGCATGAACTCACCGGTTCCCTGGACGAAGCTTATTTATTGATTCCTTATTGCGAATACCCGGTAATAACTTTTGTTGTTGAAAAAGATTCTAAAACTTTCTTTTCTTGGACAGGCATAGTTCCCCAAGGTCGAACGGCTTTTATGCAAATTTATAATTTTGCCAAAGACACTTGGGAAACGGTCTCAACCAAGTTTGCCATAGGAGACGAAACCATTCAGCTTGGTTTTGATTACCAAGGATTATCGGACTATGAGAAAGAAAACAAAATCTATTTCCGGATTTCCTCCGCCTTTACGGATTATTCCAAAATTCTAACCACTCACCAAATATTTCATTGGACCGACATTCAATACATTGTGCGCTTGTTGACCGCTTCCGCTCCCGAGTCCTTTATGTACAGAAGAGCCAAGCAATGCTTGGAAAATGTGGTTCAATATATTATTGCCGAATATCAAAACAACAATTTAGCCTACCTTGCTTATACCGGAGATATGGTTCAACAACAAACTTGGGGAATTGAAGGCGAATGGGAAAATTTTATTGACTTTGTCATAGAACCACTTTTAGCGGAAAATATTCCTTTGGGAGTTTCTAGCGGTAATCACGATGTCGGCGGAGTATCCTCTTATCAAAATGACGGAGCAAACGCCCTGGATGATGCTTTGACATATGAATATTTTCATAAATACGTTGGCGAAAGTCTCTTTAAGGATTTGCCTTATTATGGGGGTTCTTTTGAAAACAATCGCAGCCATTATGATTTAATCACGGTTAACGGACATGAATTCTTATTCCTTTATTTAGGTTGGGGTTCGTCATCACGTTTTGTTCATGTATCAAGTAAAGACATTGCTTGGGCCAAAGGGATACTGGAACAATATCCGGACAAAACGGTGGTTCTTGCTACCCATGAGTATATGGGCAATAAAGGAAAACGATCCGTAACCGGCAATACTGTTTACAATGAATTGGTTAAGAAATACCCCAATATCCAATTTGTCATCAGCGGCCATATCAATGGTTCGAGTTATTTAATCGATGAAATCGACGACAATGGCGACGGGATAAATGACCGAAGAATACTCCAAATCCTAACCAACTTCCAAGAAGAAGAAAGTTTGTTTGGAGCTAGCTTTTTAAGAACTTTCGGGTTCGATTTTGTCAATAACTATCTTCACTTAAACATCTATTCGCCTTTCTTTAAAGATTACGATATTTTTGTTAATGAAAACCATGAGTATGTTAAAACCTCAGCGGAATTCTATTATGCCTTTGATTTAAATAAGGGCGGGTATGGATTAAAAACCGATTATTTTGGATAGGTAAGCAATATGAGCAAAGTTGAACCTGAAATTCGCAACATTGACGGAGAGATCATCGATTTTACCAAGGATGATTTAATCGAAAAACTAACGTTTGAATCCGCTAATTTTATTCGTCGAATGATTGCCTACCTGATTGATTTAGTATTAATCATTGTAATATGGTATTTGTGTACCAAGCGCTTATTTAGAGAAGTTGACGATTTTATCGCAAGTCTTGGTTTAAATAACGGCGATTTTACCAGTGCCGAAAAATTAAAACAATTTGCGGACTTAATTGGTCAACTGTATTTAAAATTATTTTTAACCTTTATTTTTGTTCAGACTTTATATTTTTCTTTAACTCCGGCCATCATCGGTAACGGGCAATCAGTGGGGAAACTGGTTACGGGGATAGGGGTTGTGGATTTGGAAACTTTGGAGGAAATCTCCCCCACAAGGTTGATTTTTCGGGAGTTTCTGGCGAGAGGAATTGTCGAGACCGCACTGATTATTCCCCTAATTGTCTCCTTTTTCAGCGCTTTTTTTCGCGAAGATTCCCGTTCGTTACATGATTTGATGACAAAAACTGTGGTAATTAAACTAGATCTATATGATGTAGACTATGTTTGATTAATAAAAAAATTAAGTAGAAAGGAAAGAATTATGAAGAAATTTTTGGGATTATTATTACTTGTATCTTTTTTTGTTCTCGTAGGATGCGATCCTACATCAACCAAAGTTAGAGTTTATTATAATTTGAACTATGATGGCGCACCTACCGCTGAAACTGTTCAAATTGAAAAAGGTAGCACTGTAACGCAACCTACCGACCCTACCCGTGAAGGGTTTATCTTCATTGGTTGGTTTACCGATGTAGCGGGAAACGAACCGTTTACCTTTGATACTGCTGTTGATAAAAATTTGGTTTTATACGCTAAATGGGAAGAACCTGACTTAACACCGGTTTTAAACAGAACCTTGTATCATTGGGTACCAAAAGCCATTGATGCCAATGTAACAGCCGAACTTGACATCAAAACCGCTGATGAAACTACGATAACCGTAAAATTAAATAATGCCGAATTGGAAGAATTCATAGATTACGAATATGTCGAAGGCGTATTAACTATTTTTGGCACCTACTTAAGCGAAGCAGAACTTGGCCTAGGAACTCACACTTTTGAAGTGTCCACCGAATTTGGTGAAACAGAATTTACCATTGAAATTGTTGCCAATGCTTCTTTAGGTTCTTCAATTCCGAAAGAAATCGTTAAGGGATTGGATATGACGCAAATTCCAAGCTATCTTCCAACGGAAGTGATTGAAGGGGCACCGGATTTAATGATAACCGAAGTTTCGGTTGATATGGGCTTATATACTTATGTTGAAGTATTTAATAACACTAATGCCCCATACAATCTTAAAAACCATCGGCTAGTCTTCTCTAATTTAGCTCTACAAACTAAGTTGGAATCCAAAGGCTTATTCGAACAACCTCTCGGCATGGGAAGCAGTGCATTTATTTATCAAGATTACATTATTCAACCGCTAAGTTCGGCAGTTATTTGGCTAGTTTCTTCCTTCCCATGGTCGCAAACCAGCGGAAATGTCGAAATTGTTGACGGAACACAAGGCCGGGCAATTATTGAAGCCGAAAATGTTCAAGCAAATATTTTTGGCGACAAACCAGAAAATTTAAGCATTGCCAAATTCCGGGATGTCTATGGTTTAGCCGAAAATGTTTTGGTATTCCCAATTCGCCCTCAACCATGCTTGGTTAATGCAACAAGTGCCGGCAACGCCGAAGGATTAGGTGCAGCACCGATTAAGAGCGGTGGATCAAGTTTTACCGGCGTTAACTCCTCAATCGTTGATCGCGGTTTCCAAATTCAAAAATTTGACCTTGACATGAAAATCCCGGTTGCGGATATGGAGGGGGTAAGTTATTACAAATATGACCTCAATGTCTTAAACCGCGAAGAAGATTTGTATGTCGACGGCGTATTGGATAAAACAAAGATGCAAATCTTTGGCGGTCGCGAAACTGTCAATGCCTTATATGCTCGTATTGTTTACTATAATGAAAACGACGAAATCGTAGGTTATGCAAGCGGAGGCAAAGCCATCGATATGTATAATGCCAATAACGCGAATTACTTGAAAATGTATGACGAAGTTGTTACCCCTATCAGCACTGCTTTAATTTATGCCAACTACGTAGATGGCGAACGCGTTAAATGGGGAGCAATGAGAAGCCTTGAATATACCATTCCAGAAGCTGGTTCAACTTTAATGCGTTATATTCCGCTCGCAGGCATGACGGAAATCTACCAAGAAAAATTAGCAAGCGAACATCCTCTCAAATTGATGGGACTTGCACCGGAAGTTCCGGAAATCTCCAATAATGTAGACATCGAAGTACCAATTTCCAATGCTTATCCGAAAGATTACTTAACGCAAGGTTATAACACCGTCGGTCGTTTAATTATGCACAACTTTACCAAAAAAGAGTAAAATAATAAAAACGGGTTAAAGATTATCTAATTTTTAGGCAATCTTTAACCCTCCTTAGGGAGGAAACTATGAAAAAATTATTATTGATTATCACTTTGATGATGGGAATCTTTATAACGGGATGCGTAGACGATGAACCCTATATTCCCTCTAATCCCGATGACGGAGAAGATGACCCGATTGTTGTACCAGACCCAGACCCAACCCACTTGTTTACGGAAACCGATAACTATGTCGTTTATATCAATTTAGACGGCTTTGCGCGGTATTATTATGATTTTGCGGTTGAAAAAGGGAAAACACAGACTTTGCGGAGTTTAAAAAGTGAAGGCGTGTTGTTCAATAATTTAAATACGCTGTTTCCTTCGATTACCAACCCGGTTCAAGCCATGATTATTTCGGGTGCCAGTTCTTCCCAAACGCATAATGTTTACCGTTATTATGATAAATCAACAAACAAAGTAGTCCAACAAGCTAGGGAAAATGCAGCCGAGACGCTTTACGATGTTGTGGTTGAGAAAAAAATCCCGGTCGTTTCGGTACGTCATTTTCCAGGCGAGAGCGTCTTGTCCAAAACCGATTTAAACAAACTCTATGTAACGGAAAAAACCGGAGTTGTTGCGGATGCGATTGCGCGCTTTGACCAAGCGATTAAAATTGTTAAAGGTGGGCAAATAACAAGCGGAAGCACTAATATTACCGTTGCCAATGTTCCGCGTTTCTTAACGATTTATTGCGACGATTTGGATGCCCTAGGCCATAATCAATCGGCTTACAATTACGGTACCGCTTCAAGTGAACAAGCGCGGATAGAAAACGTCATCAATGCTTTGGAAATCATCGATGGCAAAATTAAGGAATTGATTGATGCCTATAAAGAAAGAGGAATTTACGAAAAAACCACTTTCTTTTTGACAACCGACCACGGCATGACGCCTTTTGGAGCGGAAACTCTGCTTGGCGGTCTCACCAGCAAGTACTCCCGTTCAAAGTGGCCGGCTCTACGTGACAAATTGAAAGCAATTGACAGCAGTTTTGTATTTGAATATGTTCCTCAAAACTCCTCTCCATCCTCCAAAACAACCGTTGTGGGTGTCAGTGCTGGTCTTCAAATGCAATTAACCTTTAAAAAGAGTTTAACCGAAAAAGAATTGCAAGCCATTAAAGAAGAATTGTTAAAAGAAGAATATATCGGATATGTCTTTACCCGAAACGAAGTAATTCGAAAAGGGTATTGGCGGGGGGCCAATGTTGATCTAATGATTGTTCCGAGCGAACGATATCATTTTCATGGTCAATCCAATCCTTCGGGAATGTATGCGGTGAGGGGACAACATGATACTTATCATGAAACCTCAAGGGAAATCTATGGGATCATTTGGGGTTATCGCGTTAAGAAACTGGGCGATTACGATGAAGAAACCATGGTGACAAGTTTCGGCGTGGCTATGGCGGAAGCCTTAGGCTTTAACTTAAAACATGCCAATGCGCCTAGACTAGATATTTTCATCCCAAAAGAAAATTAAGCCCATCAACCTAACTTTAAAATGCCTTCTTTTTGGCGTTTGTGCCTTTTCTCTTTAAACTTTAAATGTAACCTTATCGATTATGAAAAAAATGAGTTTCCTTCCAAGAAGCAAGTTCCAACGTCAAATTAAGCGCAGTACACATTCTGCGCTTTTTTTACTTTAATTTTTGTTGTGATAAAATTTATATAGGGGATTTTATACTATATAAAAACAGAAAGGGTGAGTTTTAGAAGGAAAAGCGCAACATCTATTGACCGATTAAAAAAAGCAAGACTTTTTGTACTAAGCACCCATCCCTTTGGGAATGACGAACAAATTTCCAAAAGTTTGTTGAAAGCGCATTTGAACCCTGAAGGGGATGAGGATACGCGGAATCATTTGGTGGTAAACAAGTCAGGAGAATAGATTTGCCAAACTTTACCATGAACAACTTTTCCATAGAACTTGATTTAGGGTGCGGAAATGGGGCAATGTCAATTTAAGAACCAAAAAGGTATTTTGGGATTAGAATTGATTTTTCCTCTTGCTTGATTGTGATGCAAAAGGACAAAATCCCCATAATGCCTATTTTGGCATGGATTTCTTAAATAGCGATTATTGGAGCAAATTTGACTTGATTTTGCCTATTTATTGCGATTTTGCCTTTCTTGGAGAAGATGAAAGAAAAAAGTTATTAGGAATTGCCTTTAAAGCGCTTAAGAAAGGGGGGTGTTTAGTTTTTGACCTCAACACCCTTAAGTTTTGCCAAAACCAGTTCCAAGATTGAAAAAAATGGTCTTTTGGGGGACTAAAAACGCATTTACTACTTGAAGGCTGATGAATATGTGGTGAATGATAAAGACAGGCAATATAGGGTTTACCGTATTTTCGATAAAGCTTTCCCTCAAACCACCATTTTAGAAGAATTTAAAGTTTTTTTTCGGGAGGAATAGGAATGGTTAAAAGAATGATTTATTTTGGACTAGTTTATTTCTTCGGTTTGGGAATGCTTTGAGGTGTATCCAATGCGAATGAAACAATCGATATTGGAGGAGAGAACGAAAATGGCAAGATTCAATCAAGCGTGGTAACCAGAATACACCAAAAACTATGAACTTAAAATTAATTATACCGAAAAATTGCCTACAGGAACGATTACCATAAGTGCGGTGGGTTATTTGGGATCAACGCATGAAGGCATCAATGTAAGGTTGTATTATGCCTTGAATGAAGAAAGAATCGCTCTAAGTGCGGTTTTGCTTGAAGATGCTCAGAAACTATAAAACCAACAAAATTGGTCATGCAATAAGAAAGAGTGAATTATTGGACTTGGGAGTTGTTTCCAAGTCTATTTTCTTGGGGAAAGAAAAGTGAATAAAACAAAAAAGGCAAAAAGAAATGGTATAATTTAAGTGAAAAATCTTGTGAAAAAAATTATAAAAATACTAACAAAATGATAACTCTTTTTTGTCTAATATATGAAAAGAGTTATCATTGACATACTGAGGAGGACGCAAGTGTTCAACAAAAAGCGACTTGAGAATAGTATGATAGCTCTAAAAAACGGCGATGATTCCCAATTTGACATCATATATGAAGAAACGCATCGATTGGTTTTTTACGTTATCTATTCGGTTTTAAAAAATAAAACAGACGCAGAAGATGTCCTGCAACAAGTTTATATGAAAGTCTATGAAAAAATCCACCAATTTACGGATTCGCCTAAAGCGTGGATTTGTTCCATCGCCAAAAACCTGGCGCTAAACTTTTATCAAAAAAAAGCCAAAGAAAAGGTTAGTTTTGTGGAGAATATCAAAGATATCCCCGAAAACAATGCCAATCTTGATACCCCGCTGATTGATTTGGCTTCGCGCATCCTGGAGGAAGATGAATTTAATATTGTCATGTTATGTGTGGTCGAAAAGTATAAAAGAAGGGAAGTTGCTAAGTTGTTCAATCTGTCGACTAGTGGGGTAACCTGGAAATTGCACCATGCCTTGGAAAAATTACGAAGGGAGTTGCATAAAGAAAATGAGAAATCTTAAAAAACAACTGGTAAAGGAAAGCAAAACCTTTGTTCCTGACCTAAAGGACCAAATTTACCAAAGCATTGGATACCGAAAAATGCGTCCAAAGCTATCCATTAAAAGGAGCTTAGTCTACTCTTTGATGCTTTCGATAGGGTTAATACTTTCATTATTAACCTTTTTAAACCTTCAAAGCGTATCCAACTCCTATGTCATTATTGAAATAAACCCCATGGTTGAACTAGAGATAAACAATAAAGATAAAGTGACGGATGTCAGCTCTTTAAATGTCGATGGCTTTTTCCTATTGGAAAACATTGATTTAATCGATAAAAAAATTGAAGAGGCTTTATTAATTCTTCTTAATGAAGCCGAAAAACAAGGATACTTGCAAACGGAAGACAGCAAGCTGACGGTTTCTGCCATCAACAAAAACGATTTGCTTGAAACAAAAATTGCCAGTCGCATCAAAGAAACGGTTGAGAAACATCGGCCGGGAATTGTCAGAAGCCATGACGAATGGAAAGAAAAAGCTGCAGAATTAGGAATTTCCCTAGGCAAGATGGTTTTAATCAATCAAGTCATGGGAGCTGACTCAAACCTTACAATTGAAGAAGCCTTGACGATGGACCATAAAGCCTTAATGGCAATCCTAAAGGAAAATGCCCAAACCAAAGTAGAAAAGTTTAAGGAACAATATCGAAAAAACCTAAAACAACTGAAGAACGAATATGAACGCAACCAAAAGGTTTTGGAAGGGAAAAGAGCCATCGTCGAAAACCATTTGGAAACTTTAAAAACAATTTTGTCCTCCCTTAAAAAACCGGAACAATTTTTTCGCTTGGTCGATAGGTTTTTTCCAGAATTTAATTACAACCCGACCGAGGTAAGCAATCTTTGGGATTTGCTTGAGTCAATTGAGTCTTATTATGAAGAGTATTTTGTTTTCTATGACGAAATGGTTAATGATAACCTTGAAATCAAAATCGCTTCCTACAGAGCCAAAGTACATGAAAACGCCAAAAACGGCATTGACGATTTTAACTTAGTGCTCGATGATGCTTTTTGGTTAATTGATTTACCGAATAAATACACGAAAGCAGAAAAAGACGTCTTGAAGTTAATCAATCGGATTCATGTGTTGATCAACAACAATTATCGGGGAGCAAGCGAAAAAATCAGTTTTTTATATAAAGAGTATTTGGAAAAAATCGCCCTGGTATCCGAAGATTTTCGACAAAACGAATTTGTTCTCAACTTTGAACAAGTCTATCGCGACTTTTTAGAAGAAAGCGATTTGTAATTCGCTTATGCACTAACAAAAAAGGCTTTTTCCCTTGTTAAATCTAGTGAAAAGTTTTGATAAATACTTAAACTAAAAAAAGGAGGAAAACAATATGAAATTAACCAAAAATACCATTATGTTTGTATTGGTCTTGACCTTGGGGTTTATGCTTGTTGGTTGCAACAAAAATTCCGCCCCTGATTATGATTTGAATAATGTTAAAAATGCTTACATCACCATCGATATCAACCCTTCGATTGAAATAATTACCGGTGATACCGGCATGGTCGTACAAGTCAACGGTTTAAACAATGATGCAATAAGGTTATTGATTGAAACCAATTTTGAAGGAAAAACAGTTGACGAGGTAATCGAAGCTATTTTGCAACTTGCCCTTGATTTTGGCTACTTAAACTTTGATGTTGAAAACGCTATTCTTATTTCCACCGTTACTTCGGCAAATGACGAATCGGAAGCTTTGGAGAGAAAAGTTTCACAAAAGGTGCAAGACTTTATAAATCAAAGAAAAATCAGAGTCCAAGTGTTGAAAGCCAGTTTTTCTGCAACCGAAGACATCAAAGCAAAAGCGGAAGAATATAATATCTCCGTCGGTAAAGTAAAACTAATCACTTGCGTGCTAGCTATCGATTCAAGCCTTACTTTTGAAGAAGCCGCAAAAATGAGTGTACGGGATTTATTGCGCATCATTCAAGAAGACCGAAATGAAATCAAAGAATTTTTCTCGGAAGAAATCCGACAAGAATATCTCAGGTTAAAAGACCATATCAAAAACGAGTACATGTTGAAAATCAAAGAATTCATCAACACTCAAATCCAAGCAGCCTCCGATGAAGTCTTTGAAGAAATCTTGGCCCAATCCTCTGGAACCGTTCAAGACATAAAAGATTTGTACCAAGAATACTATAATGCCTTGTTGGAAGCAATCGTTCCTGATGTGACCGAAGAAGATGGCGAGGAAAACACCGAAATTAAAACGCAGTTAGAAGAACTCAAAAAACTTTTGGAAGAATTGAACAAAGAACTTAAAGAATTAACGGAAGAAATCAGAAAACGCCGGCCATTTGACATTACTGCCCAAGAATTGGAAGATATTTTTGAACGCATAAAAGAAATCACCTTACAGCGCCAAGAATTAACCAAACAAATCAACGAGTTAAAAGCCTTGTTGGAAAAAAACCTTAAGGACCGATTAGGCGAAGGCTTCCCGGGAAATTGGCAGGATCGCTTAGATAGAATAATAAACGAGGTTTATCGCGAAATCCACGATGATTATCGGAAGCGTTTTGAAAAAATTAACGTTAAATTGGAAGAGTTAGAAGAATTAATCATGGAATTGTTCCGTGAACGAATTAAGGAATTTATGGATGATTTAAAAAGGGAAATCCAAAACGTTCGCGACCAATTGAAAACCGATTCCCTAGCCGTAAGAGAACAAATCCGCCAAGAGAACGAAATCCTCAAAGAAATTTGGCGAAACAAGAAAAAGTAAATCCCCAATTTCAAAAAGGCGTAGCTTCTGCTACCCTTTTTTTATAACAAACTTCCGCTAAACCAATTCTAAATTTAATGAAGTTGCTTGTGAGGATAAATTATCTATAGTATAATTAAATCGGATAACGCTTTATTTCAAATATAGTTTATATTGATTACTAAAAATTTGAACCTCCTCTGGCGATATGAACTCTCCAAGAAATTAGGGGGTTTTATGTTTTCCTTTTTGCAAGAGGAAAGTAATACCCATAAGCGTTTGAAAAAAAAAGAGTATGAGGGATATGAAAAGAAAAGTTTTTTGTTGATTTTTGTTGGGGTTTATTGCTTTTAAGCAGTTGCTTTAATGCTACACCGGTCAATAAATCGGTAATTGTTCCCCAAGAAAATCCGGTGATTGTTATCGTGGGCTCGATTGAACCAAATTGACCCGATTTGGTAACAGTAACGGATGTGGAAGACGGTTCCATTACCGATTTTTACTTTGACAATTTTTTTGTCAATTTAGATGTTGTCGTACCGTATATGGTTACTTATTCAGCCACCGACAGTGGCGGTTACACCACAACATTCCCGCTAACGGTGAAAGTGGAACAATTAGCGGACGTTTTGTTTGAAAAAGTGCTTAATGCCAAAATAACGAACAATTATCCATACTTGGAACCATCCGTATTGTCAGCAATTAAGGCTTTGCGTGAACCATATGAGGTAAAAATGCCCCCATACAACGAAGCAAAAATGTTGAATAAAGTCAAAGGCGCTTGGTATGGCCGGGCAGCAGATTGCATAATGGGAAAAGCGGTAGAGTGGATCAAAAGCGACGAATTGATTCCTTTCTTGAAAGAGATGGGAAATTATCCGTTGCATCAGTATATTTACCATAGTGATCGGACGGAAGAAATCATTCAAAAATATCGCTTTTTTTTTGCACGAGGGAATATGTCGACAAACTTGACCTGATGCCATCCGACGATGATATGAATTATTTGCTTATGGGGCAACCGTAGGTTCTATTTAAGGAATGGCCAAAGGATTTTTTCATATACCGTCCTATTGGTATCAATCCTTTAACAATAAATAATAAACCACCATTTTTGGTGTGGGAACGGTTGAATTTACCGGATGTGTTTACAAAACCATGAAACATATCAATTGGAAGAAATAATAAAAATTTAAGTTTACAGGATTAAATAAGATTTAAGCGGTTCTTGGGGGAAAAGACCGCTTTTTTGTTGGAAAGGAAAAAAGTTTATAAAACCTGTGCAAATCTAATCGGCTACTCAATTTAGAAAGAATATAGTAATAATGATAGAAAGGGGGGATTGCAATAAGATTATTATTACTTTCGGCAATTTTGATTCTTGCAGCTTCGATAGGCCTATCAATTGTGTTGATCTTTGGCTTAGGTACAACCGTCGGCATTGTGCTTGCAGTAATATTTAGTATAATGTTTATTGTGGGCTGGATTGGCGCAATCATAGCTCTTACCAGACGATGTAGGCATGATTAGGTAATTACCGGCTGTAACCTTTAAGGGGCTTACCTTAGGGTTACAGCCTTTCTAATTTTCGCCAAACCTTTACAAAATATTATAAAAATTCTTGTAATGCTTATCAATGTTTAGTAAAATGCTATTGAAAAAAATTTACGGAAATAGTTGTTATAGGAAGGTAGTAATTTATGAACATTCTTGTTGTCGATGACGAAAGGGATATTCGAAACCTTTTGCAAATGGCGCTTGAGGAAAACGGTTATCGGGTTGTTTTGGCTGCCCACGGAAAAGAAGCGCTTGAACTGTTAAAAAAAGAAGACGTCCAGTTAGCGATTATCGATGTGATGATGCCGGTGATGGATGGGTTTAATTTGGTGCGTACTTTGCGCGAATTTTCCACGGTTCCCGTAATCTTTTTAACTTCGAGAACCGATGAAATGGATAAAGTATTAGGATTAAGCCTTGGTGCAGATGATTATCTAGCCAAACCATTTTCGGTAGCGGAACTTTTGGCGCGCGTTAGAGCCCTCCTTAGAAGAGCCAATCAATATCAAGAACGCACTGCTAAAAATCAAAACTTAATCAAATATGGACATCTTTCAATCGATAAAGCGACTTGCACCGTGTATAAAGACGATAAACCTTTGGAGATGGGAGCCAAAGAGTATAAATTACTTTTGCACTTTATGGAAAACCCCGAACGGGTTTACACCAAAAAGCAATTGTATTATGCTATTTGGCAGGATGATTATATGTTCGACGACAATACTATTATGGTCCATATCAGCCGGTTGCGCAGTCGAATTGAGGACGATCCGCAAAACCCCGAATATTTAAAAACCATTCGAGGGATTGGTTATAAAATTCATTATACAGGAAAGTAAACATGAGAAAAAGATTGTCAAATACCTTTTTGGGTTATTTTTGGATTACATTTGCTTTGACAATAATTTCTATGGTTTTGGCTTTTGTCCTTTTATCCGTCGCCAGTAACTGGATTGCCGGGAGTTTAGCCAAAAACCGTTATTCCGCCCGTTCCGTCATTCAAGCTGATTATCATGATATCGATGCTTCAGAAATTGTGGCCAACGGCGGTGGGGTGCAAATAATCGATAAAAATTATACGGTTGTTTATTCGGTTGGGATTGATACCATCCGAAAAAGCCAGTTGTCAGTTCAGGAATTTACAGCGCTTTTAACCGGCATCAAAAACAAACCTTATCATTATGATATCGAGTATGAACCGACGGGCGAGTTTTGGTTAATCATTACCTTTCCTACCTCCCTACGTTTTGATTTTGCTTTGGTTTACAATGAGGAAGCTCACCGAAGTGAATATAACCGTTCGCTAAGCGTTTTATTGGGTGTGGGGGTTTTTTACCTCCTCCTTCTGGCCTTTATCAGTTATTTTTACGCTCGGTTAATCTCATCCCAAATAACTGTCCCGCTTAAGAAACTAATCCAAGGAACTACGCTTTTGAGAGAAGGCGATTATTCCGCGCGGGTAGATTTGCAACTTAAAAACGAATTTAAAGAATTGCAAGATACTTTCAACGATATGGCCAGCCGTATTGAAGAGGAAATCACTTTGCGAAAACAATCCGAAGAAAACCGGCGCCGCCTGATTTTGGACATTTCTCATGATTTAAAGAATCCCTTAGCCAGTATTGGGGGGTATGCAGAAGTGTTAAAGGAAAAATTCGACATGCCGGAACTCCATGCCATTTATCAAAACAGCCGGCGTGCCAGCTTCATGTTGAGAGAACTGTTTGAACTGTCGCAAATTGAAAGCCCCGATTTTGCCCTTAAAATGCAAAAAACCGAGCTTTGCGAGACTTTGCGTATAATAATTGGCGAAATCATTCCCCAACTCGAAAGTGCGGAATTTTCCTACGAATTCGATATTCCGGACGCGGAAGTTTACGTCATGTTAAATGAAGGACAATTTAAGCGGATTATCAATAATTTAATCGATAATGCGATTCGCTATAATCCGAAAGGAACTTTGTTTTCGCTTAAGCTGTTTTTTGAAGAAGAAAAGGTTAAAATCAAGATTTCTGATAACGGAGTGGGCATTCCTGGGAATTTGGTTCACGATCTTTTTAAACCTTTCGTCCACCGAAATGCAGCAGAAGGAAATAGCAATTCCGGAAGCGGTCTAGGCTTATCGATTGCTAAAAAAATTGCCCAAGCACATGGCGGGGACCTAATTTTGGAATCAACAACAAGCGGAACCTCGTTTTTGATAACGATTCCGAAAATTTAAGGTAAATTTAAGATTTTGTTCAGCCTTATGAAAGATTCATGAACTATGATAGTAGTGGGTTGAAAATAAGGCTTTTTATTTTTAATGCATAATGGAGGATGAAGATAAAAAAACCAACTGTATTTCAAGTAATGAAAGCAAGGATTAATACCGCTTTTATAAAAAGCAACTTTACAAAACGGTTGGGGAAAAGCTGCTAAGAGAAGAAGGCGAAATGAACGTTTTGGTTTTTGGCGAAAAAATGGGAGGAATGGCACAAGCGTTTTAGAATATCTTCCCGCTGTCAATTTAACTTGTTTTGAACAATCAAACAGGTGGTTAAAGGCTTGTCGAAAAAACGCTTAAGAAAAATTCAAATGTCATTTATGCCCAAACCTTTTCGGAAATTGAAGACCAAAAACCGTTCGACGTGATTTATTGCCATATGGCAATTTTCGAGTTGACGCATCAAGAAGTTGAAAAGGGGCATTACTTCTTTGTCATTGCCTTAAAAAAAGGGGGACTGATTATTTTTCGGGAACCAATGAAAGAAATCGAAAAGGTTAAAAAAAAAAAGAAACTCATCTTTTATCAAAACAGCTTGCGCTTAATCAGCCGCCGCATCTTCGACCTGCGGGTTTGGGGAACCGTCATTGAATGCGTATATCAAAAATAAATTAAGCCTTATTAACCCCTAGGTTTTAAATAATTGGGAGATTAATCATGTTATTTTTATTCGTTTTTCTTATTTTAACGTTAGTTTTGCTTTTTTTAGTGTTGGGAATCCTTTTTCAAGGTGGAAGAGGTTTTATTCTTTGGCTTCGTAACAAACCATGTTTAAATGCTTTGAAAAGTATAAAAAGAACCTTGATTTTGGGTTTTATAATGCTGACATTAAATGTGGGGGTGATAGTTGTGAGCGGTTTTTTGACTCATACCCCACAAATCAAGGATGAAAACGGCAATTTTGTGGAAGGAGCAATCGCCGAATTAAAAGCCTTACGGTTAAACGGACGCAAGCAGTGGGTCAGCATTCGGGGGTGGAATCCAAACAATCCGCTGCTCTTGTTTTTGGCAGGAGGTCCGGGCGGTACACAAATGGCTGCGGTCCGTCATGAATTGGCGGAGTTGGAAAAGCATTTTGTGGTAGTAAATTGGGACCAACCCGGTTCAGGTAAGTCATACAATACTTTAAAAACTTCAAAAATAACTGTTGATACCTATTTAGAAGACGGTTACGCTTTAACAGAATATTTAAAAATGCGCTTTAAACAAGAAAAAATCTATCTTATGGGCGAATCATGGGGAAGCGCATTGGGTATCTTTTTGCTTGACCAACATCCGGAATCTTATCATGCCTTTATCGGTACCGGTCAAATGGTGGCCTTTTTGGAAACGGAAAAAATTGATTATGCCAAAGCCATGGAGCTTGCCCTTCAAAATGACGATCAAAAAATAGTAGAACGACTCCAAAAGAATGGTGAACCCCCATATTATGGCAAAAATGTCACTTGGAAAAGTGCAGTTTATTTAAATTATCTTAATACCCATATGGCTAAGAATCCCCAAGTTTACAATGCGGGGTACAATACAATAAGGGATTTGATGTCGAGTGAATATTCCTTAAGGGATAAAATTAACTTTTTCCGCGGCATCATCAATACTTTTAACCATGTCTATCCTCAATTGTACGATATTGATCTTAGAAGCGATTATGCCAAACTAGATGTTCCGGTATACTTTTTCCTGGGACGACACGATTTAAATGCTCCGATCTCATTGGCGGAAGAATATTTCCATTTGTTGGAAGCACCTAAAAAGGGTTTGATTTGGTTTGAACACTCAGCTCATAATCCCTGGATAAATGAACGCGATTTATTCGTTGAGGAGGTATTATCATGCTTTTTATCAAAGTAAAAAAAGCAGAACAACGGTTTCAGATGACAAAAGCAATTTATGCTTTAATTATCAGTTTGTTTTATTTGTTTCTTACAGGTTGCGAGTTTTCTTTAGGAACGATTGTTATAAAGGAAAATGAAGCAAAAGGAGAAATTGTAATTACCTTAAATAGCTATAATGACAAAAATGATTGCAAAATTACTCTTAACGGGGGAGACAGTATCCTAATCGATGTCGAAAACGAAAAAGGGAAAATATCGCTTAATATTATTGGAAAAAAAGGCAGCAATCCCTACACCGGCAGTGATGTGAAAAGCAGCCGATTTACCGTAACAGTAAGTGAATCCGATGTGTATAAGATTATCGTTAAAGGCCAAAAAGCTACCGGAACCGTAAAAATCAAAAAACTAAAGTAGGATGATGGATACGATGTCGAAATTTATTTTAGCGAAACCGGCAAACAAAGTGGAGAATTGACGCAGTATGGTCAAAACAAACGGTTTTTGGATTACCCGACATACAATGACTTTGCTTAAGCAAGGCATTAATCGCTTACCGATATGGCACTTGCTTTACCAATATTAAGGCGTTTTTTTTAAACGGACAATCATTAAGTAGATTCAAGGGAACATTTAACGTAACTCGCTCAAGAATGTTTCAAGTTTTTGGTTTGTTATTTAAGGGGAGTAGGAGTTTATCAAGCAAATGTGGCATAATTGTACTGTGATTAGGTTCAAAAAACGAAAGAAAGGGCAATCATCATGATATCCATGCAAGTTGTTTTGCTTATTATCCTTTTGCTAATTATTGGGCTTTTCTTTGTCGCGACCTTGTTTATGATGAAAGGCAATGGCCCCAAGTTTATAAATAAGCAATAGGTGAATATCCTGATACGCAAAGAAAAACTTAATGGAAAAACTTTCGAAAAAGTGCTCGCCCTAAAAGTAACCAAAAAACAAGAGAAATTTGTAGCATCTAATCTCATGTCGCTTGCCCAAACGGGGTTATATCATGAGCATGCCCGTTCTTTGGTTATCCTAAACAACGATGAACCGGTGGGATTTATGACGCTTGATTGGGAGGAGGAAGAACGAACGGTTGGACTTTGGCGCAGGATGATTGATGCCAAACACCAAGGCAAAGGTTATGGGAAAGATGCACTTAAGGTTTTAATTAAACAGGTTAAACAAGAAAAAAAGTTTGATTTAATGCCTTTAAGCCTTGTTTCGGAAAATATTATCGCTTATGAACTATATCAATCCTTTGGTTTTAAAAAGACTGGCGAAATTGCGGATTTAGAGGAAATCATGGTTTTGCCTTTAAACGAAAGCGAACAACCGGAAAATTAAAAAAATTGTGGTTTTTACATATACCCACAATTTTTTTGCTTTTTGGAATATATTAACAGTGAAGCGAGCCAATGGGAGGTGATTTTATCAGAAGAAACAGTGCCAATCGGAGTCAATATAATTCCAACCAATCCTCAAACAACCCTAATCCAACCAAGCGGATTGAAAGTCTTTGCCTTTGCACCGGTAACCAAGAGCCGGTTGTGGTGGAAGGTCCACCGGGACCACAGGGGGCAACGGGACCGCCTGGTCCACCGGGACCACAAGGCGAAATGGGGCCACCGGGATCGTCAAATGAATTATTATTTGCTTCCTATATCAGAAGCAGCACCAATACATACCGCCCCAACGATTTTTTGCAATTTGATCAAGCTTTAATCGAACAAGGAATAACCATTGGGGGCAATAACACCGAATTGTACTTGGAAGAAGAAAAAGCCTATCGGCTATCCCTCGGTCTTTATATCTCGTGTGTCAACTGTGGGCGACCGGTAATGAGACTGTATGTCAATGGCATACCTGATCAATTGGTACCCAACCCTCTATTAAGCTTAAATCGCACGGGTTTTGTCGGAATGGATATCATCTTACCGCTTTCAGCCCCAAGTACTATCGCGTTTAGGGTAGTTGACGGGGGAATAACGCTTGCCAAAAATAATACCGGCATCACCCAATACTTAACGATTTCTTCCTTAAATTAAACGAAAAAACAAGTATAACCGTTTTACTTTGGTTATACTTATTTTTTTGTGAAATAATAATTCTAGCGTGAGGGATAAAGGTTTTCGAAAATTTCTTTGGACTTTTCGATTGACAGAAAGAAAAAAATGGAGTATTATAAATATGTTATTCAATTTACAAACGAAATACGATAAGCAATAGAAAAGAGGAATGATATGCTTAGACTTAATAATATTGATAAAGATTATTACATGGGTTCAACTACGGTTCACGCCCTAAAGAAAGTGAACATTGAATTTCGTAAAAGCGAATTTGTAGCTATTCTTGGTCCCAGCGGTTGTGGAAAAACTACGCTTTTAAATCTCATTGGCGGACTTGACCGTTATACCGCGGGAGATATTATGATTAATAACCGCTCAACCAAAGAATATAAGGATGCGGATTGGGATGCATATCGCAACCACTCCGTCGGGTTTGTTTTCCAAACATATAATTTAATCCCACACTTGAAAGTTTTAGGCAATGTGGAATTGGCGTTGACTTTATCCGGCGTCTCCATGGAAGAACGGAAAAAAAGAGCGATTGAAGCTTTGAATAAAGTCGGTCTCCATGATCAAATTTATAAACTTCCCAATCAACTTTCCGGCGGACAAATGCAAAGAGTGGCGATTGCCCGGGCTTTGGTTAACGATCCGGATATTTTGCTTGCGGATGAACCGACGGGAGCACTTGATTCGGAAACAAGCCTTCAAATCATGGAAATACTCAAAGAGATTGCCAAGGACCGTTTGGTTATCATGGTTACCCATAATCCTGATTTAGCCAATCAATATGCAACCCGAATTATCCGCTTGCTTGACGGCGTCGTAATATCGGACTCCAACCCCTATCAATCAGAATTAACAAAGAAAGATCAAACCAAAGGAGAGCGGTTTAAACATACCTCGATGTCTTTTATGACTGCTCTAGCCTTGAGTTTTCAAAACCTTTTGACCAAAAAAGCACGAACTATTTTAACGGCGTTTGCGGGGAGCATTGGTATTATTGGAATCGCTTTGGTTTTAGCCCTTTCCAACGGTTTTCAAAGTTATGTCGATAAAATGCAAGCCGACACCTTATCATCATATCCTTTAGTCATCAGTCGCGAATCGGTGGATTTTGCGAGCATGGCTGAACTAAATATGGATACCAGTATAGAGGAATACCCCGATGTGGAAACGGTATATGTCAATAAATTGATGGGAAAATTAGACGGTCTCATTATTCGCAATAACATAACCGATGAATATATTGCCAATGTGATTGAAAAAATCGATCCATCCCTTGTCAACGGGATTACTTACTCCCGCGGTGTTCGATTGAACGTTTTTAAAGAGAAGACTATCAATAATAAGACTTATTACACTCAAATTACCCCTCAAAGCGATATGCAATCGGTGATTTCTATGGGGGGAACCGACACTTGGCAAGAAATTATTGACAATCCAACCTTTATCAATTCCCAATATGATGTGATTGCGGGCAGACTTCCTCAAGATAAAGATGAGTTAATCATCCAAGTCGATAAGTATAATCAAATAACCGATTTAACATTGATGAGCCTTGGGTTGTATGATACTTTTTCCCCGGTCGATACATTTTCTTTTGAGGAATTATTGAACCTTGAATATAAGTTGATTCTAAATGACGATTTGTATGACTATGATGAGGGAAATAATAAATTTGACAAGCAAGCCCAAAACGATTTGGAAATTTCAAGTGTTGTAACAACCGCAGATGTTTATCAAAAAGGGTTGACTTTAAAGGTAGTGGGTATTGTGCGGGTTAATGATATTACCAATACCGGCTCGATTACCGGTGCTATCGGTTATACTAAAGATTTAACCGATTATATCTTGGAAGAAGCGGGCAAATCCGAGATTGTTAATTGGCAAAAAGAAAACCCTACCAAAAACCCTTTAACCGGTCAAGAATATTTAGGCGACCAAAATCGCAAAGAACAACAATATTTTGACTCGATTAGTAAACACGGAGGAATTAGCACTCCAAAGACTATCAACATTTATCCGGTTGATTTTAAAGCTAAAACGGCTATCAAAAAACATTTAGATAATTATAACCAATCGCAGGAAAATAAAATTTACTATACCGATGTCATGGACTTGCTGGTAAAATCAATCAACACAACCATTAATGCAATTAGCTATGTGTTAATTGCCTTTACCTCAATCTCGTTGGTGGTATCTTCCATTATGATTGGCATTATCACTTATATTTCTGTTTTGGAACGGACCAAAGAAATTGGTATTTTACGCAGTATTGGTGCCCGGAAGAAAGACATTTCGCGAGTGTTTAATGCCGAAACGTTGATAATCGGTTTTGTGGCGGGTATCATAGGTATTAGCGTTACTTTAATATTAAGTATTCTGATTAACATAATTATCAACAATTTGGTTAACATCAGCAACATCGCGACTTTAAAAACTTTCCATGGGATTTTCCTCATTTTAATTAGCATGGGTTTAACATTAATATCAGGTATCATTCCATCGCGGATTGCGGCTAAAAAAGACCCGGTAATTGCTTTACGAACCGAGTAATCATTAACTATGGGAAACAGGTCAGAAGGACCTGTTTTTTTTATTTCCTTGATAGTATTGCTTTTCTTGGGGCAAAATAAAGAAAACTTTATTGGCCAAGGTGAACGATTGTGAAAAACGATAATATGACAAATGAATTAATCAAGGAAAAATCTCCTTATCTGTTGCAACATGCTTTTAACCCGGTAAATTGGTATCCTTGGAATGAAGCTGCTTTTGAAACAGCCAAAAGAAAAGATGTGCCGATTTTTCTTTCTATCGGTTACAGTACATGCCATTGGTGTCACGTGATAGCGCATGAAAGTTTTGAAGACATTGAAGTGGCGGAATTTTTAAACCAACATTTTGTTTCTATCAAAGTGGACCGCGAAGAGCGCCCCGATATCGATGCTATTTACATGGAAGCTTGTATTTCCCTGACGGGTTCCGGCGGGTGGCCATTAAGCGTATTTCTTAACCATGATAAAGAACCTTTTTGGGTGGGAACTTATTTTCCTAAAGCATTATTTTTAAATTTGCTCAAACAAATCAACCAATTATGGGAAAAAAATCGCAATCAAATTAACGAAAATGCTTTGAGGATTACGGAGTATTTAAAGTTGGAGGAAGAAAAAACGGTTGAGTCTTTCGATTATCGGTTGCCTAAGGAGGTTTTCTTATCATTAGCGTCAAACTTTGATCTTGATGAAGGTGGCTTAAAATATGGCCCAAAATTCCCCGCCCCGCACCATTGGTTGTTTCTCTTAAGATATCACCAGGTCAAAAAAAGCCGAAAAGCCTTGGAAATGGTCGAAAAAACGCTGATAAAAATGCGTAAAGGGGGAATTTTCGACCAAATCGGTTATGGTTTTTGTCGGTATGCAACAGATTCAAAATGGCTTGTTCCCCATTTTGAAAAAATGTTATACGATAACGCGTGGTTAATGATTGTTTATATAGAGACTTATAAGGTGATTCGCAAACCATTCTTTTTGCAAACCGCCATCGAAATTTCCTCGTATTTGACCGAAAGAATGCGTAGTCCATGGGGCGGATATTATACTGCGGAGGATGCGGATAGTGAGGGTGAAGAAGGCGCATTTTATTTATTCAGTGAACAAGAACTTGATTCGGTTTTAGGAAAGGAATCACAAATATTTAAGGAACTGTTTAATGTGACCCCCAAAGGGAATTTTCAGGGTAAAAACATTTTGCATCTAGGCGAAAATATTCTTCCCGCAGAACCTTGGGTAAAGGAAGAAATTGACAAAGTTAAAAGATACCAAAGCAAAAGAAAGCGGCCCTTTCGGGATGAAAAAATTCTTTCCTCTTATAACGGCTTGACTATGGCAGCTTTTGCGTTGCTGTATCAAGTTACTCAGGAAGAAAAATATTTAGAATATGCCAAAGAGATAGCTTCCTTTTTACAAAACAAAATGATAAAAGGAAACACCTTATATACTTGCTTTATCAAGGGAAGTCAAGTATCAAATGGTTTTGATGAAGATTATGCTTATGTGATTAGGGGATTTTTGGCTTTATATGAAGCTTGTTTGGAAAAAGCTTATTTGGATTTAGCGGTAAAATTAATGGATGAATTTTTGAACCGTTTTTATGATTATGAAAGAGGAGGATTTTTTCAAACCGCTATTGACCACGAAACAATTATCAAAAGAAGGAAGCAGTTTTCTGATGGTGCCATTCCTTCTCCAAACTCGGTTGCTATTGAAAATTTGTTACGGTTAAAACACATCACTAATCAGAAACATTTTTATGAATATGCGCTTCAATCATTAAAATTTTTCCAAACTGCTTGTTTCGATCAACTTTTAGGCGGTAGTTACTTTGCTCTTAATTATCTTTATTTGGAAAATGGGGGTACCAATGCTGTGTTAAGCGGAAAAACAACTGAGGAAGTTATTCCGTTTTTGAAAGCAATCCACAATAGTTCATTACCGTTTGTCACTGTTTCGTTTGACCCCGAAAAGCAATATGAGAAACTTGACAATGCACCGACGGTTTATTTGTGTCAAAATAAACATTGTTTGCCGCCTATTGATACTTTATATGAATTGGAAAGGGTGCTTGCCAGTGAGTAAGGTTGCTTTAATTATCGGTGCATCCAGCGGCATCGGCGAAGCGGTTGCCCATGAACTGCTTAAACAAAATTATATTGTTTACAATGGTTCACGCAGCAGAGCACATAACGAACAAATCATCAATATTACCGTGGACGTGGTAAACGATGAAGCAATTCGGAGAGCGCTACGTATTGTATGGGAAGCTGAACACCGAATTGATGTCTTTATTTATTCTGCCGGCTTCAGCATGTCCACACCCTTAGAATATGTGGACTTTTCCGATGTTTATTACCTTTATCAAGTTAATCTGTTTGGGTTAATGGTTTTCATGAAGTATTTGATACCGCTTTTCAAAATCCAAGGAGGAGGTAGAATCATTGGTATCGGATCCATGGGTTCGATAATTCCGATACCGTATGATTCTTACTATTCCAGCGCCAAAGCAGCCCTAAATCTATTCTTGCAAACCCAAGCCATTGAATTAAAGCGCTTCAAGATTTTTATCACAAGTGTACTACCCGGCGGGGTAAGAACAAACTTTACTTTCAAAAGAAAGGAATATTGGATTGATACGCAAAAATATCCTGATTTTAATGATGCGGGGTATGTTTTGGGCGATTTGGAACAAAAAGGGATGTCACCCATTAAGGTGGCAAGAAAAATTGTCAACATTTTAAATAGAAAGAAACCGCCAATCATTTTGCCAATCGGTTTAAAAAACCGTTTGCTTTATTCCTTGGCAATAATTGTTCCCCCCAGATGGTTAAATAATATAGTATACAAAAAATACCGTTTAAAATGAAAATGCGAGTAATATCGTTTCCTTGGAGTTTCACGATTTACTCGCTATTTTAATTTAGATTTGATATACTATTGTTGAAGAAAGAAGTGGGAAAATGAAAATCGTCAATTGTTATTTTACCGGCAGCGGGGAAACCAAAAAGGTTAGCGAATTTTACCAAAGTTTTTTTACAGATAGCTTTTTGCTTGATTTAAGCAATCCTTTTGTTTTAAGGGTAGCTCAAACAATTGAAGCGGATTTATTAATCCTTTCTTTTCCCGTTTACTCGCAAAACATTCCTTTACCGGTGCGAAAATTTTTACCTTATCTTTTTCCGAAACATGTCGTAATAAATATAACCTATGGACAAATCTCGCCCGGGAACGTATTAAAAGAAATGGAGACTTATTTTCACCAAAAAGGGGTTAGAGTGATTGCGGGGGCCATCATCCCTGCCCGTCACAGTTACTTACCCTATACTTATAAAATGGATTTAACCCCTTTAAACAAAGTGATTGAAAAGATAAAACAAGGGAACTATTCTAACTGTATGTTACCAAAACGTTTTAAGCATCCGCTAGCTTCCGTCGGGGAAAGGTGGCGCACTCAAACAAATGTTAAAATTATATGGAACGATTTTCTTTGTACGAAGTGTAACCTTTGTGTTGAGAGTTGTCCAGTCGGTGCTATTCAGATGCCTTTTCAAATCAACAAAAAATGCCTGCGTTGCACCAAGTGTATTGTAACTTGTCCAACGCAAGCATTGATTATAAAACCGAAACGGTGGTTTATTAAATACTTAAATCGAAAAACGAAAACTTCTCAAATTGAACTTTTCTTATAACGATTTATATAATCCCGCATGATTGCGCATTCTGGAACCTCTTGCAAGGAAAAGCCCATGGCTTCCTTGATTTCCTGAATGGCTTCCTCTTTAGATAATGCTTTTGACTGTGTGGCAAGAGCAAGTTCGATTGCGGAAAAAGGAATCATGGTGCTCTTCATTTCGTAAAAACGCTTGAATTGACTGTACTCTTTGCATTTTTCGATTTGACAACTGGTGTGAAGTCCTTTATTGGCCACACTTGGCGCCACCCATCCGACTTCCTTTATTAAAGTGTCTTTGATTTCACGCCAATCATAAACACCGTTATTGATGTCGTTAAAATCAATATGGATAAAAGCGGGAATGTTTCCGGTCCGACTGGAGTATCTGATGGCTCGTTTTAACGGTTTTAACAAATCGGGAACTTCCTGAATGGCTAAGCAAACATTTTCCAACAGTTCGTTGCGATACTTAACAAACTTTCGCAGGAATGTTTTTGGTCTCGTTAATTGTTTCATCGTGGTCAATGTTTCAAATTGTCCCGGCTTAAAAGGTTTTCGTAAAGTCATTATCCGCATAACATTCAACAAAAACTTTAAGGTTTTGCTTTGGTGATACTTATAAGCAATTGGCGGAGCCATATTGTTATAAAAGAGGTTTTTGATTTGCGCGGGTTCATTTCCCGCCACAAAATACGGTACTCTTGTATTAACGAGTTCCGGATAAAATAAAATATAAGCAAGCGACGGACAACAACAAGTGTTTTCGCTTATCTGGTATAGCTTATGATAAATGGCCGCTAAATCCTGATGTGCTACTTGACGGGTTATGAATTCAACGGTAGGGAGCATTATTTTCGCATTTTGGATGCTCGCTCTTGCGCTATCCGACATGTAAGGGATTTCCCAGGTTAAAGCCAAAACACGCATTTTTTTGATTTTGGCTAAGTAATACAATAAAAAAGTCGAGTCTTTTCCCCCAGTGTAAAATAACGCCACGTCAAACCGTCCCTTGGGGTTAACGGGAATTTCTTCCATTAACGGCAAAACGCTTTTTAAGTGCTTGGTGCGTTCACTGGACGCGCACATCGGACATAGTCCTTTTTCGTCAAATTCAATTCCCGGAATCATAAAATCGTTGGCTGAGCAGTTGTGGCAAAAAATTGCTTCGTCAAGCGACTTCGGAATGGAACGCAAATCTTTTTCTTCGACGATGATTCCCTGATTGATTAAAGGTTGTAAACTAGTTAAGTCAAGACTATTCGGTTCTAAAGGAAGTTTTGCCAGTGCTTTTACTTGCTTTTTATTTACCTTAATTTGGTTTTGTAATAGATATGGTTCCTTACGCATTCCGTAATAAATTAGGGTGGAACCTTTTAGTTTCCAACGTGATTGCAAATAATACATGATGTCGCCCCTTTCAATACTTAATTTTAGCACATTAATAGTTAATGTGCAAAAAAATCATAAAAAATGTGCGAAAACACTTGACAT
>DUPC01000064.1 GCA_012838545.1 Acholeplasmataceae bacterium | reverse complement strand
CAAGGTCGGCATCGTATTATCCACTTCCCGTTTTACCAATTCGTCAAAATAGTAATAAGCAAAACCGTCCCAATTCAGATAAACAATATGGGCGTCTTCAATTAACGCAACACCTGGTTCGTAGTATAAGGCATGTTCTCGGGTTTTGTTTTTAACATTCATTATAATGGCTCCTTCCCTAATTTTCGACAAGAAATGAAAACCTTTACAGATTTTAATTATACTATTATGCTTTTTAAATAGCAATTTATTTTAATGACATTTTAAGAAATTTGTTACAAATTAAAAAAGCAACTGTATCGCTCTAAGATACAATTGCTAATTGGCTTCAACTTTTTGTTTTTTTATTCGGTCTTCATTTTTTAAATAGGTTGTAATAATGATATTCAATACAAAAAGAATCGGAATCCGGGAAATAATATCGATATCGTCTTTAACGGGATTGTGCGAAGATATATTGAAACAGTAGTCCGCAAGTTTCGAAAGCGCATTGTCGCTGCTTCCGGTAATTGACACTACCACGGCTCCGCGACTTTTGGCGATTTGCGCCATCCGTACCACTTGATGCGTGTTTCCGCTTAGACTTGCCACAAACAAAAGGTCGTTTTTGGTCATCAACCCCGCCGCAATATGAGCAATATGCGTATCTTGGTAGAAAGTATTTATCCTGGCATGGCTTAGCAATAATTTGGAACCGTATTCCAAGACGGTCGAAGTTAAACCTTTTCCAAAGAAATGCACATTCACCGGCTTATTCAATAACTCCACAATGGCATTTACTTTGTTCTCGTCAATTAACGGTATTGTATTAATAACACCATCAAGATTTTGATCCAAAATATCCTTAAAGGTAAAAACTTTCCGATTCTGTTTGCTTAAATTGATTTCTTCCTTGAGATGATACTTCAACTCCGCAAACCCCGAAAAACCAATCTTTTTGCACAACCGCATAATTGTAGCGGTGGAAACAAAGGTATTTTTCGCTAATTCTTGAATACTTAATTCATATACTTTTTCTTTGTTGTTGTCGATATATCTTAAGGTGTCCAGTTCGGAAAGAGTAAGCGAATTGATAATATCAATATTAAGTTTTTCAATCATACAAGAATACCTCTTCTTATTAATTATACCATATCAAGATTTTTTGCACAAGGAAGAATATAAACAGCTTTTTAAAAGGAGTTTATACTTCTTAATATCAATTCAAGTTGAAAAAAGCAAAAACAATTAAGATAATATCGTTAGGGTTTTTATTTGTTTTATGCTAAAATAGGAAACAGAAAAGAGGGATAACGTGAGCAATTTAAAAGATATCAAAGAAATCGACAAGAACATGAAGGAACTTGAATCGCAAAATAATCTCGAAGTAAAGTGGTATAAGGTCGACAGCGAAGTCATCAATAACTTTATGTTGGGAAAAGGCTTAAAGAACGGGACATTTAATCGCTTAGACGATTCTTTCGTAAGCGAAAACGTGGAAACCTTAAAGAAACACCCCGCCGGTAACAGTATTGAATTTACCACAACCTCCCGTTTTATAAAGATTAAGGCGAGGCTTGCTGGGGGGGCTTATATGGCGCATATGACTGCGGTAGGTACCATCGGGTTTAGCTTATATGTTAAAAAAGGTAAAAAGTGGTACTTCATCAATTCTTCCAAGATTAACCAAGCCGAATATGAACTTGATTTGGTCAAGGATGTCAATAAAAAACCTTATACTTACCGTTTATATTTGCCTTTATATCAAGCATTGCTTGACTTCAGTATCGGGGTGGAACATACCGCACCATTTGAATTCGTAAAAGAGGAAATGGATAGTATGATAGTCTATGGTACATCGATATCCCAAGGGGGATGCGCAACCCGTCCGGGCATGGACTATTGTTCCATCCTTGGCCGCTTGAAAAACTTGAATGTCATCAATTTGGGTTTTTCGGGCAGTTGTAAATTGGAACCGGCCATGTTGACTATTATCAATAAAATAATCAAAGAAAGAAATGTAAAGTACTTGTTGTTCGAAGTGGAAGCCAATTCTCCTTCTTACGGACATTTCCAAGAACGGTTTTCTTACTTTATGGAACACTTGGAAAACAAAGAAAACCTTAAAGTTTATTTAGTCAGCCATTTTGACGAAGCAATAATTTTCATTAACGACAAAATGCGTCGTTACCGAAAAGGATTCTATCAACTCCAAAAAGCAACCGCCGAAAAATACGGCGTAACCTTTATCGACGGAACTAAACTGATTAAAAATTTGGACTGCGAAGGTTCGGTCGACGGGGTCCATTTGACCGACTTCGGTTTCTATGAAGTGGCCAAACAACTCGCCAAAATTATTAAATAGCTTACAAAGACTATCCATTATAATCAAAAAGGAAAAGCCACCAGGTTTTTCCTTTATTATTCAGAGTGTTGTTAAGGACTTTGGGTAATTTTACCCTAAGTTCTTAACAGAAGGATTATTTTTTAAAAAAATCTTATGTTATTTTTTTACGGCCAGAAATAAATAAACCTTGAAGATCAAAAAACGCGTTTTAAAATATGCTAAAAATGGGAAAAAACCCACTACTTTTGTGATTTGGTAGTGGGTTCTCATTTTTAACAAATCTAACTCATTTAAGAGAAAAAAACCCAGGGTTCTTAACATAGTCATAATAATGGCTAAATAATGGTATTATATTAACTTGATCTTAACCAAAGTTCTTAACAGAGCCTTATTTAGATAACAATTTGATTATTGCAATGGTTTCTTTTGTATAAATCGGTTTCAAAAACATTTTTGCCTAAAACCTTAGTTTTCTTTGCCCATATTTTCGGTAATTTTGTATCTTGGTTTTTGATTATTTGAATTTCCTTTTGATATTCCTGAAGCCACTTTTGTTCTTGGGCATAACAGCTTTTCATGAAATCCTCTAATTCTTGGCTGGTAGGGTTGTTAGCAATTAGCTTTGCTTCTTCTTCCACAAACGCTTCTTGAAGCAAATCTCTTTTTTGAAGATACTCGTTGCGATTGATAAGGTTAGCAAAAATTGCGCGCTTTAAGTATTCCTGTTCAAGCCAATAGGCCAGGCTTTCTTTGGGGTTTACAAAAACGGGCGGTTGGACAATACCGAAAAAGCAAGGTTTAAAAAGCGCCAAGCAAGGACTGCTGCTTCCAGTTAACCAAATCGTCGGAAACGGTTCGTGGAAATCGACAATCATACTGCCGGTGGTGTGGTCGCCCAACAAACTTTGATGCATACAAACGCTTCGAACGCTTCCTTTTTCGTATAAGCGATTAACATCAGCGGGATGGTGAGAGGATAAAATTTTGATTGCCTTAAAAACATCCGTTTCTAAAGTGCCTAATTCCTGAATTACACAGGCTTGCCTGTCTTTGGCTTTCGAAAAGAAAGTAAAAAGCGGTTCGGTATAAGTTTTGGCAAAGTCAATGCCGGGTTTCGAGCATTTGTCGTAATCGCGTTGGAGCGAAAGACGGTTGCTGATGGCGCCATAGGTAGGGATTTGTTTTAAAGCCCAATCCTTTCCTGCCGTTTCCAAAATATAGGCTTCCTTTCCATCCGCAATCAAATATGAATTATCATAATAAAAATGCTTGTCAAACCCGCAATTCCCTCCTTGCCCGAATTCTTGAATATTCTTAATGATTACCTCGACTGCCTGCATGGCAGTTGCTGACAATTCCAAAGCAAGTCTCAAAAGGTCCATTCCGAGCAGTTTTGCTTGTTTTTTGCCTTTTGATTTGGTAAAAACAGCTTCATTGCCGATAACTACGCCTTGATCATTGATTCCCATTTCGCCGCCCCACATCCAACTGGGCTGTACAAGCATAATCGAATGAATAGGACCGACTTTCCCCACATTTAGGTAAGTACACAAGCGGTTTTCATCGATTTCTTGAGCCGGGTAATAAAGGCAAAGATTGGGCTCGTTGGCGCTGCGGTCACTGTTTTTGGCAAAAAGCGTTTTATTTAATGTTTTCGTATAAAATGTATCACACATTTTTGTTTTCCCCTTTTCCCTTTGGGTCTAAACTATTGTTTTTTCACCTGCTTACGGTAATCATAAATGATTCCGCCTTCAATGCTTTCATGGACAAACCATTCAAAACCGCGTTTAACCAATTCTTCATTTGGACCTTTTCTTTTAAATTCATCATCGCCGTTACATACGACTATTAAACCCTGGTCTTTTAAAACGCGGGTTAATTCGGATATTTCCTTATCGTAATTATCGCCGATTACATGGCCGCTTATTACAACATCAAAAGTATTGTCTTCAAAGGGCAAGTTCTCAATAAACCCGTCCAATACTCGCACATTGGCAATTTTTTCTTGTTTGATATAATCTCTCATGTATTCCCGCAACATATCGCACGGTTCGCTGGCATAAACCCTTTTCGCCTTTTTAGCCGCCGCAAACGCCAACCGACCGGTTCCGGCTCCAACATCCAAAACAATTTTATCGGTAAGATCCACCAATCGATAAAGGTTTTCCGGGGACCAATTGCGGATATAGTTAACTTGGTTCATGATTTCCGGATATGCATAAACCACAAAGGTTTCATGCATTTGCAAGATTTTGGTTTCCGCTTCCCGCAATTCTTCCGAAAAATACTTCTTGCAATCCACTTTTTCAATTGCATCCATGAAATCTTTAACCTCGGGTGCTTTAATTCTGATAAATTCTTTAAGATAAGGATATTTGTATAAAGCTTTAGCCATATCCTGAATATATTCTTTGTTCTCTGAGTTTTTAAAAATATAGCGTAGGGCCCATCTTTCAAAAAATAAAAAGCAATTCATTGTGTAATCTTGTGCATTAATCCAATGATAAGACATTCTTTCTCCTTTAATGATTTTGTTTTAATTTTTTTTTCCTACACAATTGATTGAGAAAATAAAAATATTCCCATCCTATTCAAAAAAATTTTGACTTTTGGCAATTTTAAAAATTAATTATTCACCTTGCTAAAAAGCATTTGATAATAAAAGAATTTTTTCGTCATTTCAATACGCCTCCTTTGGATTAACATAAAATTTAAAAAGTTTTTTTAAGATTGGAAGTCTTGCTTCAACTTCCTATAATAGTTTACCATAAATTGCCTTTTTTTTCTTAAATTATGTAAAAAAATCCAAGAACCCTTTTTATTTGACCTTTAACCAGATTAATTATTGACCCCTAAACTCCGTTTACTATTATGGTATTATTATACTTATTGTTATGGTATAATAGCAGTAAGACTAATTTTTTTTGAGGATATTTATGAAATTATTAAGATATTTTAGCGCCGAATTGGAAAAGTTGTTTAAGGTTTTGCGCATCGTTTATGCAAAATCCCCTTTTGACTCCGCATTAATCAAACTAATTAAAAATCAAAGGAAAGCCTTAAAGATCCGTAAACGCAATAAAAAAAGGGGAATTCATATCCCGCCGATGCTTTTAATCAGTGTAACCGAAAAGTGCAATCTTCGTTGCAAGGGTTGTTACGCCAAACATTTTGAAGAAACTTGTGTTCACGATGATACGGAATTAAACATTGAGGATTATACCCGTTTATTTAATGAAGCTAGCGAATTGGGTATTTCCATTGCAACTTTGGTTGGCGGCGAACCTTTATTAAGGAAAGATTTAATTGATCTTTGTACAAAATATCCAAAAATCGTTTTTCCGATTTATACCAATGGTTTGTTATTGGGTAATCATTATAAAGAAATTTTTCTAAAAAACCGTCACTTGATTCCTTTTTTCAGCATCGAAGGTTACAAAGATGACACAGACGAACGAAGGGGCAGTGGCGTCTTTGATTTAGTTCTAAATAAGATGAAATGGATTAAAGACAATAATTTGCTTTATGGAGTTTCCATTACCGTTACATCCACCAATTTGGATACCGTTACAAGCAGTGATTTCGTTAAAATGCTTTCTGATTTGGGGTGCGTTTATATTTCCTATGTGGAATTTGAAGCTATGGATGATGATTCCTCTTCACTCAAATTAACCGCAGAACTTCGCCAAAAACACCTTACCAATTTCGAAAAAATTCAAAACAACTATAAGAATATTTTCTTCACTTCCTATCCGGATTTTGAGTATCGCTCGGGTGGCTGTTTGGGAGCAGGGAAAGGCTTTATTCACATCAATGCCTACGGGGGCGTTGAACCGTGCAATTTTGTTCCGCTTTCCGATTGTAATGTAAAAGAAAAAACCATCATGGAAGCCTTAGAATCCCCGCTATTTAAGAAACTTATTGAAGGAGGATTCTTAGAAAACAACCATGACGGCGAATGCACATTACTCGCAAATAAAGATAAATTACCGGTTTAATTTTGCTTTTTTCGTTCAATTAGTATTTTAATTACTTCCCACGAAGCAATAAACACTCCATATAGCAACAAAAAAATCCCGCAAATCGCATACCAGTAAAGCTTTGTTCCCGAAAGAATAGGATTTTCAATCAACATGGCATCGGGCAAACCTATCACTTTAATTAAAAATAACCCATAGGTCATAAAGCAAGTTCCCCCCAATACCACAGCATACCATTTCTTGTATGTTGGTCTAAAGGATTTTGTTAAAATTATCAACACAAATAAATAGACCGTTAGGGTATGGTGGACTAAACCGGAAATTGTTCGGGAGTGAAAGATCGATGGAGCTTGACCGATGAAATCGGGATAAAATATCGTAATAAGTCCCCCCACGATGCCAAAATAAGCAACCGAATGTAAGACAATGTTATCCTTTTTTCCAAAGATTATCGCTAACGAAAACACTAAACTTGTGGTACCGCAAAAGCTCTCTGGGAACAGTTTTAACGCACTTTTAGCCACCACCGCAATCGAAATGCGGTTCCAAATGATTGACATAAACAACAATAAACCAATACATTTTGTAATTATGGTAAGTGTTTTTTCATCTTTGATTTTCTTCTTGATAAAGCAAATTGTTGCAACTCCCAGAATTGTCCAAAAAATTAAATAAAAAATGTGTTCAATTCCCCAAATTTTCGGCATTTTTTTACCCCTTTTTCTTATTTTCATTTAGTCAAATTTCACCTTTGGTATGTTTATTTTAACACAACAACCGAATAATTAAAAGCAAATATAATAACAAGTTTTTTTATTTCTTAAATTCAAAAAGGATTAGAGGCTGTCAGATTAGTTCGTCAAGCCAATGATCCTTTTTTTGCTTCAACAATTGAAGTGCACAATCAATACTTTTGATTTTCTTTGTTTTGAATTATACATGAATTGCTTATTCATTGTTGGGGTTAAATGTATGAAAACCGATGTTTGTTAAGGTATCACAAGGTTAAATCTCCCACTCCTCTAAATTGAAGGTCGTATTTCCACTGGTAATATGGGCTTTTTTACAAGAGAAACATTTTTACCCCAATAGTCTGGATTGCCGATTGTAACAATGATGTCAATTCTTGTATCGCCATTTACTAATTCGATTACATCGCCTCCTTCACAGTCCGCATACCAGGTAGCAATATCTCCTACTAACCCAATTTGCTTGCCTGCATAGGTATAAAAAATTACCAGCGTATCTCCAAAATAAAGGGTACCCATATTTTCAAAATAAAACTCTAATGGTTCGGTTCCTCCATCATAATAGAATTTTAGGCAGTAAGTCGACAAATCAATATCTCTTCCCGTACCATTATAGATTTCAATGGCTTGATTTCCCGATGTTCCTTCAATATACTCGGATATAAACAAGTCTTCTGCATAAATTCCCCCGGTTTTCGGTATCGCTACAACAATTACCGTATATTCCTCCACATGTTTAACTCCGCCGATTGAAAAGGTTGGAGTTAAAGTTTCCATAGCATTGCCTTCACTGCCGGAAGGACGAGAAACTACTCCGGTTCATCTTTCAAAAATGTAACAGAATGTTCCAAGTAATAACCCGCGAAAAACACCATATCAGTGGTAACCGGAATATCAAAATTATTTAGTTCTCCGTCGGGTCCGGTTGCCCAATAATATCCATTATATCCCGGCTTAGCGGGAGCCGGTTCTTCTTCAAATGCCCAATTTCCCGTCCTCAATTGATATTCAGCAACAATCTCTCCGTCAGCAATATAAACAATATCCAGGATATAATCTTTGGACAAATCAAACTAAAATGTAACCATGTCAACAAAGTCACCCATGGAAATGATGGCAGTCATTATAATGTATTGATCCTCAAACGGATCTATTATTCTAACAAATCCATCTTTATCAACTTAATAGGCGGTGCTATTTGATTGCCATTTAATAGTTGAACCATAGTTCCCCACGAGATACACTTGGTCTAGTTCCAATAGTCTATCTTCACACTCGGAAATTACCTATTCTTTTTCCAGTTGTACCGAATATTCATCGGAATATCTAACTAAACCATAAAGAGTAATGTTACCGGTACATCCTAGATTAATTTCCGTAAATGGCTGTGTCATCTCTTCATCGACAAACCAACCAATAAAGACTCCGTTTGGGTCAAGAAACGGTAAACCTGGTAAGACAATCTCATCTTCAACGGTATAAGAAGTTGGATTTGGATTATCATCCCCAGGGATACCATATTCATTAGTAATAATATAACCGATAGAGTAGTCAATAATTTCCCATTGAGCCTTTATTTCAAATCCTTCCTCCGTAACCGGCATTGCTGTTGGGAATGGAATATCCCAACCAGCGAATTCATAACCCATGCGAGTGAATAGCGGCGGGGTAATTGGGGTTTCAAATTTTTCGATAATGATTACATCATTTTCTGCGGCACCATTACCCAAAACTTTTATCGTATAAATATTCCTTGTATAATGAAATTCAACAACTAAACTTCCATCGCCTAAAATTGTTACTACCTGCATATATTCAACCGCCCGAAAGCCTTCAAAATAAATTGGTACACAATCTACTTCATATCCTGTACGATCGGTAAAAACCTCTGTATAAAATAAAACGAATTCATCGTTTTCAATGTTTTGAAGATAATGTTCAACCTTATATTGAACATAATCTGGAGATCAAGAACCAAATAACGTTATGGTTTCCGTAATAGGCGTGTTAAAATCAAACTTTTCCCAATCGCCAAGGTACCAATATTCAAAAGTGTAACCTATTCTGGTTGGGTCATCAGGTCTTTCCGCCAAGTTCCCTTTCGTTACTTGTTGGGCAGGAACGGCACTTCCCCCCTTGGGAATTAAAGGTAACAGTAAATAATTCAACCCATTGAGCAGTAATGGTTAAGTTTTGAGCCATAGTATTCAACAGTACAATTTTCCAATGCTGCTTTCCAAGAAGCAGTAACAGTAATGTCCTCTGTTACTCCCAATGGGAACGTAGCGTCCCAGCCATCAAAATCATAACCTACTTTTGTTGAAAAATTGAGAAAGATATCGCAACAACAATATGAAAAGGCTGCTCTGGAGTAATGACTCCAAAAAGCAGCCTTTCAGTTCCTTTGTCATTTGAATTTAGTCTTAAAATGACCACAAAAACGAAAAAACAATCAAGAACAAGACTTAATAGACTTTTGATTATTTTTTAAAAAACTTTGTTTTCACATTTTCCTTTAAATCATAACTAGCAACTTTCCACAAAGTTTTTCTTTCGAAAAAGAGAAAGCTGCAAATTTTAAAAAATTGTTTTTTATGACCAAATCAATAATGCATATTGTGGATTATCGATATAGGGATTGCGATTGCCTTGGATTTCATAAGTGCGTTCGTTTCGCCGCATTTCCCATTCGTCCACAGGGTCTAGATTGTGCCAATCCAACAACACTTCCAGACTTTCAGCAACATCAGTAAACTCATGGTTATCGCTTTGTGGATAACGAGTGAATAGATAGAAGATGATTCTTGCGACATCACCTTTAACCTCATCGCGAGGTTCAAAGTATGTGGGGTTGCTGTAGCAGCCGCTACCTCCTCCACCATTTAGCGAACTAATCATCACTTCATTTCCATTTTCAACTTCGCCAAAACGTTTATTGCCTTTAGAACTATTTACACTTGGATCGGAGGGACGCAAGTGATGCAAATCACTTCCTGCACCGCTTTCCTCAAACCAACCAAGTGACTTTGGCCATACATGTTCACGGTTCCAAGTTTCACCCCAAGTTGAATCAATAGAAAGTCCACTGTAAAATAAGATAATATTGTCAGGATTGTTGATATCTTCATCAGTATTTTGAAGATAAGTCTTTAGTTGTTCATATGTTGTGTTATTTTTATGCGTTGATGTTATCAACTCTCTCAAAGCAAGCATTAATGCTTCACCGACTAAATCCGCATCAATGGAAGCATAATATTCATTACTGCCTATTGCTTTAACAATAACTTCATATTCAACTGTTTTTTCTAATCCCTGATATTCGAAAATACCAGTAAGGGTTACGGAAACGTCCTCAATTCCTTGAGTGACATTTCCATAACCATCTATTTCTTCAGGATTAGATGATATCCAAGTTATGTTTGAACCATATTTACCTTTTGAAGGTAATTCAATATCACTTGTAATCGTACTTGGAATATTGATATCACTTATATCTGCATCAATGATTTGGTAATTCCTTCAATTAATTGGAACATAAGTAATTTGAATCGATAAAATATAAATCTGAGCGTTTTTGGAACCTCCGGTTTGGGTATTTTGCAAACTGAAAGTAGTTAT
>DUPC01000063.1 GCA_012838545.1 Acholeplasmataceae bacterium | reverse complement strand
TAAATACCAAATGGCCAAAAACATTGCTGGTCTGCTGTCAATTTCGGAAAACAATGTATCCGTCAAAGCCACAACCATGGAAAAACGCGGGCTTGTGGGGAAAGGCGAAGGTGTGGCAGCGGAGGCTGTTTGCTTGGTAAAACGAAATCTTGATAATTGATTAAAGATGGGCACCAACTTTTAAAGGGGAGACCATCTTTTTATTGTTTCTTGATGTCGAATGATAAAGGCTTTTTCCCAATACAATGTATTAAGGTGATTCTATATGAACAAAATGCGAAAAATCTTAATTGTATTGTTGATTCTTTTGCTTCCTGCCTTAATCCTTAAGGCAATCGACAATTACTTTAGCGACAGAACAACTACTTTTATTAACAAACAAATTCAAACCCATGCTTCTTTTGTCATTGCCAATGTTATATCAAAACAAATTGTTAACGAATTGGAAACCGAAAACATTTTGCAAATTAAATACAATAATCAGGATATCGAAAGCCTCATCATCAATACCAAAGTAACAAATTCCCTTTTAGGAAACCTTAACGAAGAGGTCATGAGACTCCTTGCGACCGAGGAACTTGAAAAAGCCTTTGGCAAGATTGAGTTCCCTTTAGGCTATTTATTCAGCCAAAATATTCTGGCAAGCTATGGACCTAAAATCAAAGTTCCGATAAAACCCCTGGGAACATATCGAGCGGATATTGTAACGTTGACCAAGGAGTTCGGCATCAACAACAGCCTAATAGAAGTTTATTTGGTTTTTGATATCGACCTGGAAGCTTTATTTCCGCTTTCCCGAAGAAAACTCGAAACCAAAACCAAAATATTGCTTGCATCGCAAACCATTCAAGGCGAAGTTCCGCGCTATTACGGTTTGGGAAATATTGCCCTTTCGCAATTAGACGATTAAGAAAAAAAATCCAAAACGAAAAAAGCCCAAAAACTTTTACCGTGCATTATTACCCCATTATTGGTAAAATTATAGTATAATTTAATCAAATGGAGTGATGAAAAAATGGACACAGAAAAATTAATCATAAATACAATCAACAAATTACGTCCGTATCTCCAAAGAGATGGCGGCGATGTCGAATATGTTAAATTCGAAAACGGGATCGTCTATGTGCGTTTAGTGGGCGCTTGCGTCGGGTGCAGTTATGTTGATGTAACTTTATCCGATGGGATTGAAGCGATTCTTCTGGAGGAGGTTCCCGGAGTCATAGGCGTTGAACAAGTGGAATAAGGGGTGTATCTTATGAAAATCGGCGACATTGTTTACGGTAAAATAACCAATATCATTGGATATGGCGCCTTTGTCACAGTTGACGATTATGACGGTTTGATTCATATCTCCGAATTTTCCGACTACTTTGTGCGCGATATTTCCGATTACGTAAAAATCGGTCAAGAAATAAAACTCAAAGTAATCGACGTTGACGAAGAAAACAAACGCGTAAAACTTTCTTATAAACAACTTCACAAATCACGCGGGGTCAAATGTCGGTTGCCAGTTTATAAAATCGGTTTTAAACCGTTAAAAGAAAATCTGCCGCTTTGGATAGCCAGAGAAAGGGAGAAGAAACATGTTTAGAAAAAGCTTTTATTTAGTTTTAATCTTAACCGCTGGTTTGTTATTCTTACAAGCATGCAATCAAAAAGATGCTTTTCAAACCGAATATCCGGAGGTTACCGACAACAAACATCTTTTTGAAATCGTGAGTGTCGATAAGGTATTGAGTATGATTGAAAATAAGGAAACCGGCATCATTGTTTTAGGGTTTAAAAGTTGCCCATGGTGTCAAAAATTAATGCCTTATGTCAATCAAGTTGCCAAAGAAAAAAACCACGAAGTGATTTATTATGTCGACATCAAGGAAATGCGGGATAACCCCGAATCTTTCGAACACGAAAAATACTTGCAAATGAAAGAAAAGTTTTCGGCTGTTGTGGATACCGAACGGGATCGCATCAATGCGCCGACGACAATCATGCTTAAAGACGGAGAAGTCTTAGGATTTCATTTAGATACCGTCCGTTCGCATGTTAAAAACGACAACAACATCTTGCCGCCCTTAACAAGCGAACAAGAAACCGAGTTGTTGGGAATCCTTCGCAACTTATTTATCGATATGAATGAATGATTTAACGCCGTTAAAAATAAAATGATTGTAGGTGTTCTTATGAAGAAACTAGTCATTTTATTTTTAACTTTTCTTATTGTCTTGACATTTGCTACCGCTTTTGCAATTAGTGCCCAAACAAAAAGCACTGAAAACAAGACCAATCACATATATATCGATCCCGGACACGGGGGTTTCGATGGCGGAGCAGTAGGCAATAATATATATGAAAAAACGCTGACTTTAGCCATCGGTTTGAAACTGGCCCAATATTTGAAAAGAACGGGTTTTGTGTTTTCTTTAACGCGAAACGCTGACTTTGCTTTGGCCGGCAACAAACGCGATGATATATATAAACGGGTCGCTTTAATCAATAATTCTGAAGCCGTTTTATATATAAGCATTCACGCCAACAGTTTTCCGGTTCAAAGCGTAAGGGGAGCACAAACCTTTTACAATCCCCTTTTTGAAGAAAACCGCGAACTCGCAATCGCCATTCAAAACATGTTGTATGTGGCTGACCCTTCCAACAAAAGATTGGCAAAAGCGATATCAGGAAAATATTTAATCGATGAAGTCGCAATCGTCGGCTGTTTGGTCGAAGTGGGGTTTTTGACTAATCCCGAAGAATGTGATAAATTAAGTACAAACGACTATCAAGAAAAAATTGCCTTAATGATTTATATGGGCATTTTAAGTTTTTTAGAAAAATATGGTGAAATATGAGTGAATATGTACTATCTATCCAATCAATTGAAGAAACGATTTTTTTAGGAAGAGTTATTGGACAAGCCCTAAGTCCCAATAAAGTAATCGCCTTAAGGGGGGATTTGGGTGCCGGAAAAACGACTTTAACCAAAGGCATCGGACTTGCTCTCGGAGTGGAAGAAACTATCAACAGCCCTACATTTACGATTATGAAGATATATAAAACCAAAAGAGAAGACGTGCCTTTTTTATACCATCTCGATGTGTATCGGACCCAAGGAAGCGTTAGCGACTTTGACTTGGAAGAGTATTTTTACTTAGGAGGAGCCACGGTCGTCGAATGGGCGGATATTATCAGTGATTTGTTGCCGTCCGACACTTTGTATTTGACCATTAAAATCTTGGGTGAATCAACCAGGGAAGTCGTAATATCGGGTAATAATTATAATTTAATTGAAAAAGTGGTTCAAGCTTTTAGGGGGAAAAAGCATGTTTGATTTAATTATCGACACTTCATATAAATATCTTTATATTGCCTTGGTAAAAGAAGGCAAAGTCTATCGGGAACGCATGCAAGAAGGCAACAACAACCATAGCGAAATGTTGACGGATCGCTTAAACAACCTTTTTAAGGAAGCAAATGTTTCCGTTAACGAAGTAAAACGCGTCATCGTCGGAAAAGGCCCGGGTTCTTATACGGGACTTAGGGTAGCGGGAACGGTGGCAAAAGTGTTTGCCCACTGCAAAAATATTCCCCTTTGGTGTTTTAGTTCCCTCGACTTGCTTTTAAGTCCTTACCTAAACCAAGACGGAACTTATGTAGCTTATATGGATGCCCGTAGAGGCGGTGCTTTTGCGAAAGCGGTAAGTATAGTTGACGGAATCTATCAAGTGATTCTAGAAGATATATATATACCGTTTAGCGATTTGCAAAGCTTATACCCCGACGCCATATATATAAATGCTGATGATCCCAAGTATGCTATAGGTAGTCTAATCGAAAAAGGGTTAATCGAAGAAGTCAAAGACGTGCATTCATATGTTCCTAATTACTTAAGGAGCGGGGTATAGATGTTAAAACTTCGTGACCTTTGGATTAGCGATGTCGAAAAGTTGGTGGAATTGGAAGCGAAACTGCTCGGAGAAACCATCGGCAGCGAAATGCTTGCAAATGAAGCCAGGAACCCTTTAGCCAAGTTTATCGTGGCAACTTATGCTAAACAAGTAATCGGCTATATCGGCGGATGGGTTGTAGCGGATGAACTGGAGATTATCAATTTTGTAATCGATCCCGGTTATTGGCATCAAGGCATCGGTCAGAAAATGTTTAATCGTTTGATAGAAGATGCCAAAACAAAAGGTGCCAAAACCATTTGTTTGGAAGTAAAAGAGAACAATCAGCGTGCCGTTAATTTCTATACCTTGCAGGGGTTGAAGAAAGTGAGGGTGCGGAAAAACTATTATCACGATGGTAAGGACGCCATTGTGATGATGAAGGAGTTATTATGAAAATATTAGCTATCGAATCCAGTTGCGACGAAACCGCAGTGGCGATTTTGGAAGTCCAAAACGAGGAATTGAACCTCTTAAGCAATGTCGTTTTCTCGCAAATCGATATCCATAAAAAATACGGCGGGGTTGTTCCCGAAATTGCTAGCCGCCATCATATCGAAAAAATTACCTATGTTTTGGAAGAAGCTTTGACAAATGCCGGAGTAGGGCATCAAGATATTGACTTAATTGCCTGCACAGCCACCCCGGGACTTGTCGGGTCTTTAATGGTGGGAGTGAATGCCGCGAAGACGATTAGTTTGGTCTTTGACAAGCCGCTAGTAATGGTAAACCACATTCACGGACATATATATGCCAACCGGTTGGTAAGCGAATTTTTGTTCCCCGCACTTGCGTTGGTTGTATCGGGAGGACACACCGAACTCATACTCATGAAAGACCACTTTGAGTTTGAAAAGTTGGGCGAAACCTTGGATGATGCGGTGGGGGAAGCCTACGATAAAGTCGCAAGAGTTGTGGAAGTCGGTTATCCGGGCGGACCGATAATTGACAAGATGGCTAAACTCGGTAAACCGGTTTATGCCCTTCCCCACATTCATTTAAGCAAAGACAGTTACGACTTTAGTTTTTCGGGACTGAAGTCGGCGGTAATTAACTTGAATCATAAGCTTACGCAAAACGGCGAAACTGTGGATAAGAACGATCTTGCAGCAAGTTTCCAAGAAGCGGTCATCGATGTCTTGTGCGAAAAGACGCTTCGGGCAGCCCAGGAGTTTAAAGCCAGACACATTATTGTTGCGGGGGGTGTCGCGGCTAACTCAGCACTTAGGGAAACCTTAACAGAAAAAGTCAAAGAGCTAAATGGTGTGAAGTTATCGTTTCCTCCGTTTAAATACTGTACGGATAATGCGGCGATGATAGCCGTAGCAGGTTACTATCAAGCAAAAAAAGAAAAATTAATGGTCAATAGTTGACTTTTTTGACAAATAAAAACAAAAAATCGTTTTGAATAGTAGTATACTTACATCAATTAAAAAAAGCAAGGATGTAAGAACGATGAAAAAAATATACCAACTAACCCCAAGCGAAGCAATCATTCAATTGCAAAGCCATGAACAAAACGGTTTATCAAACGAAGAAGCTAAACAGCGATTAACGGAATACGGTCCTAATACTTTGATTGGCAAAAAGAAAACGAGCCTTGTGGTTCGTTTTTTAAGCCAGTTTAAAGATTTGTTGGTGATTATTTTGTTAATCGCTGCTTTTATTTCCGTGGCAATCAATCCCAAAGAATGGCTTGACAGTATGGTAATTTTGATAGTGGTTTTGATAAATGCGACTTTGGGCGTTATCCAAGAAAACAAGGCGGAAAATGCGCTGGAAGCTTTAAAGAAAATGAGTTCGCCCCTGGCCAAAGTAATAAGAGAAGGAGCGATTCAACAAATCAAAAGCGAAGAAATAGTTATCGGGGATATCGTATTACTGGAAACCGGCGATTATGTTCCCGCTGATGTGCGAATTATTGAAACAGTCAATTTGCAAGTGGACGAAAGCGCCTTGACTGGCGAATCGGTTCCAGTAGAAAAAAGGATCGATATATTGAATGAGAATCAAACATCTTTAGGCGATTTAGCCAATTTGGCCTTTCTGGCAACCCATATTACTTATGGCCGCGGAAAAGGAATCGCTTATGCCACAGGAATGAGGACCGAAATCGGTAAAATTGCTGCACGCTTACAGAACCCCGACAAGGAACTGACTCCTTTGCAAAAACGCTTGGAACAAATCGGAAAAGTGATTGCTTTTTTTTGCATCGGCGTTTGCGTTATCGTGTTGGCTTTGGAGTTATGGTCGGGCGAAGAGTTTACCGACAGTTTCATGACAGCGGTGGCTTTGGCGGTGGCTTCAATTCCCGAAGCGCTTGCAACCGTAGTTACGGTAATTTTGGCTTTGGGTGTAGAAAAAATGGCCCGCCATAAAGCAATTGTTAAAAAACTTCTGGCGGTGGAAACTTTAGGTGCTGCTTCGGTTGTTTGTTCCGATAAAACCGGAACTTTAACGGAAAACAAAATGACCGTCACAACCATTGTTAATCGCGAGGGAATCGTTAAGAGGGTAGAAGACACTCTGACAAACGAAGAAAAATATCTTTTAAGCTTGTTTGCTTTGTGCACGGATGCTTCCATTACCGTAGAAAACTCAGAAACCAAACGGATTGGCGACCCTACCGAACTGGCATTGCTGGATGTGGTAAAAAAACTGAATATCTCCAATTCTTTGAAAAGAGTTGCGGAAATTCCCTTTGATTCTAACCGAAAAATGATGAGCGTAATTCTAAAAACTTTCACCGACTATCTGGTTGTTACCAAGGGGGCTTTTGACGTGTTAATCAACAGATCCAAAACCTTAGATAAAAAAAGGCTTTATGATATCAACGAAGAATTATCTTCCCAGGCTTTAAGGATTCTTGCTTTGGGAATCAAAAAAATTAAAAATTTGCCCAAAAAATTAAAAAGCGAGGAGATTGAAAACGACCTATTGTTTTTGGGGATGGTTGGTATGATTGATCCGGCCCGCCCGGAAGTTAAAAAAGCGGTTTTCCAGGCCCAACAGGCGGGCATCAAAACAGTGATGATTACCGGGGACCATATTCAAACCGGGATCGCCATTGCCAAAGAGTTAAATATTATCCATGATGACAAAGCAGCGATTGTCGGAACCGAATTAAGCAATTTGACCGACCAGGAATTATTTGAAAAAATCGAATCTTACTCCGTTTTTGCCCGGGTTAATCCCGAAGATAAGGTAAGAATCGTGGAAGCCTGGCAAAAGAAAGGTCATGTGGTGGCGATGACGGGTGACGGAGTGAATGATTCCCCCGCACTATCCAAAGCCGATATCGGCTGTGCAATGGGAATAACCGGAACCGATGTTGCCAAAGAAGCTTCTGACGTTATCCTGGTGGACGATAACTACGCAACGATTATCGTAGCGGTTTCTTTGGGGCGCAATATATATGACAACATCAAAAAGGTTGTTCAATATCTTCTTTCCAGCAATATCGGCGAAGTATTCACTATCTTTGTGGCCTCCCTTTTGTCGGTGCTATTTCCCCAGTATCGATTAGGGGTGCCGCTATTTGCCATGCATCTTTTATGGGTAAACCTTATAACCGACAGTTTGCCGGCTTTTGCTTTGGGGATTGTTGATATTGACGATGATTTAATGAAACTGCCTCCTCGAAACAAAAATGAATCATTTTTCGTCCATGGCTTGGGACGAGCGATTATTTGGCAAGGGCTAATGATTGGGACGCTTACTTTAACCGCTTATTTAATCGGCCACACTGCGGATCCTAATACCTATCTTGGCCAAACAATGGCTTTTATGACTTTGTCCACAACCCAGTTGTTTCATGCTTTCAATATGAAAAGCAAGCACAGCATTTTTAACAAACGCTTATTTTCCAACAAATATTTGTTGATTGCTTTTTTTGTGGGAATACTTTTGCAAATAGGCATTTGTTATATTCGGCCGCTATCCCAAGTTTTTAAAGTGGTTCCTATGGACTTTAATTATTTGCTTATTTGTTTTGCTTTATCGCTTGTGCCGATTATTATTATCGAATTTGTCAAAGCTTTTAGGGATTCTAAAATTTCGCAACAATAATTTTACAAAATTGATTGTTAATTGGCGGTATAAGGATTATACTTAAATTAAGATGGGAAAGTTAAAAATAAATTTTTTAAAGGGGGGAAAATGAAATTACAAACTTTTGGAATTGGAAAAGATTCGGAACGAAAAATTACCACCTACAAGTTTGAAACGTGCGGAAAAGTTATTATGTTGGATTGTGGGGGCGATCGTTTAACCTCTAGCGATGTAAGCGATGTCGATTATTTGTTTATTTCGCATGAACATTTGGACCACTGGCAAGGTTTAATTCGGCTTATAACCCATTTTAAAAACGATTGTTTGATATATACAACCCAAACCACAAAAAAAATCATTGCCGAAATATTTAGGGAAAAGCTTACTTATGAAAAGTTTGGTGCTCAAAAAACCAATGAAATTTTAAATCGTTTCAACCAAATTCAAACACTTTACTTTTTCAACGAACAAAAACTGGATAATGATTTAAAAGTAACCTTGTACCCTTCGGGACATACCTTCGGTTCTTCCATGATTTATTTGGTTTCTCCGGATGTAAAACTGCTTTATACGGGCGATATGGACTATGTTTCGGGAAAAGACTATCGAACATACTATTGTCCGGATTCTTTGGAAGTTGATATCATCATCATGGATGGGACGAACTTTCTGGGTAACGATTTCAAAACCCAGTTTATTAACAAAAAGGCGGGAGCGGTGAAACACATTAACGAAATTAAGTTTCACGTCCGACCCGAAAAGGCTGTTTTTCTTGCGCAAAAATTATCGGAAATTAAATGTTTGGACGAACATGTGATAATTTACGAAAACGACCTTAATTGGTACTTACGCATTATTTCCGAACAAGGGTATAATGCTTACGCTTTAAACAAGATTGTGTTGGCCAATCACTTCATGGCGCCAATGGATATTCCCAAAACAATCCGCTTGTCAAGCCGGAAGTTTTCCGAACACAACGTTGATTGGTCCTTTGGTCTGCATATTTCCAAAGATGACACTGTCAATTTCGCCCATCAATTCAAATCTTTCCCCAAAGTATACTTTGGCCATTATTGTTTAAAGAACTACGATGATTATTTAACCTCCTGCAAACCCTATGATTTTAAGTTGCTTGGGGAAGGGGGAAATGAACTATGAAAACTTATTTTGTGGAAGTTTCCCAAGAACAGACTAAGCTGTTCGTCAAAGAAGGTTTGGAAACCAAACAAGGTTATTTTTTAATCAACGGACACAGTTTTCACTATTTCTACAATAGTTGCAAATTTGATTACGATGCTAGAGATTTGGTGTTTACACCCTTGGAAGATCCTTACCTTGACAATGCCCACGAAAATGTTTTTTCTTTTGATTTGGAGTTTGCGGGATACCGGTATGATTTTACAACGATAATTCAAAAGTTTGTCAATCATACAGTTGGGTTAATTGATGACACCGGATATCAGTTAATCTTCTTTTGGAATCTGGTTATGCAAAAAGATGAACAAAAAGAAGAATATCAGCACATTCATAAAATTGTAGACGATGAACTGAAAAACCGAGCAGGGATAACCCATTTGAGATCTTTCTTTTATTTAAAACTGAAACAAATTGCTTTAGGTTTCCTTTCCAGATGCAACAATAACCATTATTTATATGTCGATGATCAACGGTACTTTTCTTCCATTAGCAATAAAGATTACATTCGCTATAGAGGAGACCGTCGGTACGAGGAAACATTTAAAACATTTTCGGAAGATGTTAAATATCATTTGGAAGACGATACCTTGACCAACCAACAGGCCGAGAAAATTATTCGAAGGGCAGAAAGGCAATACCGAAAAGATTTCCAAAAAGACATTGAGATGGTAATCAAAGATCGAAAAATTTATGTTTCCATCGATGCAATTGAAAACCGCTTTCTTTCCGGAAAAAAAAGGTTTGAAGAATTTATCGGCGAAATAGCTTCTCCCAATCTTTCATTTACTTGTTACCTTGATATTGAAACGGAAAGCATAAAATCTTATACCCTAAAGACAATCAACCAAAATTTGATTATTGATTCCATCGTCACGGAAACCGCCCTCTTTCGCGATTACATTATGGGCTATGCTTTGATGTTGATCGAATATCATAAAGGGTTTAACGCTAATCTTGTTTCTCTCACTGCTTATCGAAAAAAGGTAAATACCTTTCATGACAATTATTTTTATTATAATTTGTCCTGGTATCGCCCTAAAGAAAAGTTATTGAAAGAAATAAATAGCCTCGCGCTTGCGGAATTAATCATTAAAAAGCAATCAAAACGAATCAGCGCATAAAACGCAAACCTAAGACTAAAAACTTGCAAAAAAAGAAGGCAAATTTTTAGTCTTTTTTGTACATAAAAATATAGGCAAGAATACTTGAAGAATTTACCACTATGTGCTATAATAATTTGAAAAGGAGGTATATTTATTATGTTAAAAGCATTAAATGACAAAATTCTGATTCGCAAAGCCGAATTGGAAAAGCCAAACGAAAAAGAAATTTATATGCCTATGTTTAAAGAAAACTATTATGAAGTTGTGGAAGCGAGTTGTAGCCAAGGCCTGGTGGAGGTAGGGGATATTGTGGTCGTAAAAAAAGAACAACTTTATCAAATATATCACGAAGGAAAAGAATACTACATTATTAATAAAGACGATATCCTTGCTAAATTAGTGAAATAGGAGGTAATGAAACATGAGTAAACAATTAAAGTTTTCCAAAGACGCTCGCTATGAAATGGCGAAAGGTATTGAATGTTTATATAACGCCACCAGAATCACCCTAGGGCCTAAGGGTCGAAATGTCATTATTGAACAAGAATTCGGTTCGCCCCAAATTGTCAATGACGGTGTCACAATCGCTAAGGCGGTTAAACTTCCTGATCGCTTCATGAACATGGGTTCAAGCGTCGTCATTGAAGCAGCCTCCAAAACGAATGATGTGGTAGGCGACGGCACAACAACCGCTATTTTGCTTGCTTCCAACTTGATTTTGGAAGGATTGAAATATATCGACAAAGGAATCAATCCGGTAATGCTTCAAAAAGGTTTGCAACACCTCTTGCCTAAAATCATTGAGGAAATCGACAAAGTCAGCACACCAATCGAATCTTTTGACGATTTAGCCAATATTGCAGCGATTTCTTCGGGTTCGACCGAAATCGGTAATCTCATCAAAGAAGCATATCAAGAAGTGGGTACCGACGGTGTCATTACCGTGGAAGAATCTCAAGGCATCAATACCTACCTTGATGTTGTAAAAGGTTATGCTTATGACCGCGGATATTTGTCGCCATATATGGCTAACCAAGCGGAAAAACAAATTGCCATTTTGGAAAAACCAATGATTTTAATCATCGACAAGAAAATCAATACCATGAACGAAATCTTGCCGGTTCTTGAAGAAACCGTCAAATCCGCCCGTCCGCTTTTGATTATATGCGACGACATGGAACAAGAAGTATTAGGCGCTTTAATCGTCAACAAGTTGCGCGGAGTATTCCAAGTTGTGGTTACCAAAGCACCTGGTTTTGGCGACAAGAAGACGCAGCTATTGACCGATTTGGCCGTTGTAACCGGCGCTACTTATCTCGACTCCAATCTTATTTCGACTGAACCAATCAGTACGAAAGTATTGGGCAGCGCGTCCAAAGTCATCGTAACGAAAGATCAAACCACAATTGTTGACGGTAGCGGCGACAACGATAAGATCATCAAACATACTGAAAAACTAAAGGTTGAACTAGCCGAAACGAAGAGCGAATACGAAAAAGAAAAACTGTCCGAACGGATTGCGAAAATCCTGAGTGGAATAGCGGTAATCAAGGTGGGTGCGCCAACCGAAACCGAACTAAAAGACAAAAAGCTCCGTTTGGAAGATGCGCTCAACTCAACCAAAGCCGCTTCCTCATCCGGTATCATCGAAGGCGGAGGAAAAGTGCTTTACCAAATCAGTAAGAAATTATCCGGTTTTGTTGCAAACAATGAATATAAACCGGCTGCCGATATTTTAAGGGTTGCGCTTCAAGCGCCTTTTAAACAAATCGTTGAGAATGCGGGGGGCAATTTTGAGGAAGTCTTGCAAAAAGTAAACGATAAAGTATGGTTTGACGCAAGCACCGGGAATTTTGTCTCCTTAATCGAAAAAGGCATTATCGACCCAACCAGCGTTGCCAAGAGTGCGTTGATTAATGCGGTGTCGGTGGCATCGACTTTCCTAACCACGGAATGTGCGATTGTCAATATGGACACCAAACGCAAAGATATTGAGGATCCACTATCATGATCCATTTAATGGATGGCTGCATCGCAATTTTTGTCTTGTTCAATATCTTATTCTCAATACGTACTTCTTTTTGGGAATACCTTCAAGTCGTACTATCGTATGCCATCCCTTTTATACTTCTTTCAATCTTTTTAGGGCCAGTATATCAATGGGGGCTAAATCAAAACTTGGTTCCGTCATTTATAACCAAGCTTTCCCAAAGCAACTACCATCTTGTTTACTATTTCGGGTTGAAACTGGCCCTCTTTCTTATTTTTGTTATTCTTTGCAAAGTATTATTTTCCCTAACCATTGGAAAAATCTTAAAAAAACAAAGAAAACCGAAGAAGTTTAGTTTTAGCTTTTTAATCAACATTCCCATTGCGATTGTTTTTTCTTTAAGTTTTTCTGCTTGGCTCGTCTTCTTATTGGCGCGGCTGGGTGTGCCTTACCAAGGGACAGTTACTTTTCAAACCGTTAAATATGGCGAAAATTATTTTGACGCCATCGGTTTTTACGAAAAGAAGCATGCCATGGAAGTAGTGGAATCCTTAACTGCTTTGGAAGATGGGATAAAAAACCCTCAACTCCAGTCGCTCGAGGATGATTTTTTAGCCTTAACCAAACCCTTGACTGATGGATTTAAATCTATAAATGGCAAACTGTCAGATAACGGGAAAGCATTGCTTTCGGGAAACGATTGGTTGGACCTATATAATCTTCTGTTAGGAAATTTGCAGGACGAACTTTTGTTGGAAGAAACAAATAACGAACAATTGTCGGAAATCAAGGGAATTCTAAAAGATTTAGAGGATTATGAAAAAATCGTCCAAGCTTATAAAACGCTTTTTGATGTCGACGGTGAGGTGACTCCTTATCAGTTTTATACTTACCTGCAAGACGAAGGAATTACCACCAATATCCGAAGAATCGACAAATCCATAGTGAAATCAATTGCCAAAATGGAAGACTTAAAGAGTTTGCGTATTTTCACCGTTAACTATTTAAGTTTAAATGATGGTTTCACTGATACACAATATCTTGAATCTATCGACCAATTATTGAAAGACGTTAAAAAATATCAAAACTTTTTGTTGACATTAAGCCAAGAGTTTCCCAGCGGTTTGCTTGAAATTAACGCGAAACATTTAGACGAATTATCGCTTTTTGAAGTTGATGATTCCAGTAATTTGTCCTTAAAAGAACAATATTTATACCAAAACATCTATCGGGATTTACAACAAAAATTCACAAATAGTACTTTTGGCAATTCCTATGTGATTGCCTTGATGGACGATTTTTCGGAGAATGATGTTTATTTGAGTGCTTTTTTGGAATTTATCAAGCTTGATAATCCTGAGTTTACCAAAACCGATTTAATTGAATACATCGATACTTGGAAGATAACCACACGCGCCAAAGAAAAATTGGTGTTCAAAATAAACCTGGGATAAAGGGGAATGGCGATGAATGAATTAAGGCAAGAAATCCCACAAGAAAACGAATCTTTCGGTTCGGTTAACCCGGTTTTGGTTAAACGCCAATATATTCTCCAACAAAACCCCTTTTTAATGGGCGATGAACTTGACGATCCCGCTTTGGAAATTAAATCGGTCGATGAATTTACGCTTTCCCGGAAAAACGATCGAATACCTTTATATCTGTTGTTGTCTTTAAATGATGTCAAAAGAGGAAAAAAACGAAGACTAATCAAACGCAATTTCAAACTGTGGAAAAAAGAATACCTAGCCAAGGAAAAAGAATTTTTGCAAAGGGTGCACAACCAAAAGACGGCTACTAAAGATAAAAACGTCAAAAAGTTCCCGTTTGTCACTTGGCTTATTTATTTGTTTTCCTTTTTGATGGTTTTGGTACTTTTCTATAATTACCCCATGTTTCAAAAGAATGCCCCGGGAGTTTACCGCTTTTTGTATCGGGTTAAAGAAATAACGTCCACTTATTTCGGCGAAGCGCTTCTGATTTCGCTCTCCTTGGTGCTGTTTTTTGTGCTGGTTTACGGAATTTACCAAAATCGCGTCTTGTGTTTTTTAAACCGTAAGTTCAAAGCATCGAGCCGGCAACTTGCGATTCTTTCCGAGAGTTCGAAAAGAACGTTTAGGAAAAAGTACAAAAAAGCCTATCGGTTTTACTTGGCTAAAATCGATAATCCTTCGCAAAATGCTTTCGGCTTAAATAACCTGATTGAACCTAAATACCGTTTTTCCCAAATGGAAAAACTGTTTGATTTGGATATGGAAAATGCATCCAATTTTGCCAAAAACAACAAACTGTTTAAACTAAAACGCATCCTCATGCATAGCGTGACAATTCTTTTGGCTCTTGCTTTAATCTGTTACGTAGGCTTTCGGATGATTGCAAAATAATAGTTTAAAAATTTTTAAAACCAATGGAGGTATCAAATGGAAGAAAATAAAGATTTATATGAACTGCTTGCCAAACAAGCGGAGATGATTGCGGAATTGAAGAGGCAAGTCGAAAACATTAAGCCAATTACGGAAAATGTTAATGTTAAAGAACTTGCGAATTATTATCAAAACCAGTATTTGCTTCTATTTGATGAAATTACCACTCCAAGATGGGAAAAATTAAAAACCCAGATTGCCCAACTTAAACAAGAACTTAAACTTGTATGCGACGAAAAAGACCAGCGGGAAAAATTGTTGCAAACCAACCAACAAATTCTCGACCAGATTAAAGCATGGGAAGATAAAATCCAAAACGAATATGTCGATTTGGAAAAAATCCGTTTTGACACAGAAAACCAAATCCTCGAACTAAAAGATAAACGCAACGCTTTAATCGAAAAAGACGAAGGAAAGTGGCGCCGTTTGATAAGTGTGGTTGAAGGATGCAAAAAAGGCATTATCGCTTTTTCGGAAGTTGCCCAAGAAATTGAAGAAATGCGCAACCATGCGATATCTACAGCTACTGTGTCGACCGAAGAACTTAAGAAAATCGATGAAACAGTTTTTGCTTTAACCCAAGAGCTAAATGAAGCAAACGCCAAGTGTCAAACAGAAGTCCAAGAAATTAATCAACGGATTGCGGAATTGAAACTTGGTCTTCAGGAATTGACTCCTTCGACAATCGAGGATAAGCGTAACGAGTTGGAAAGGCAGTTAAACGAATTAGAAAACTATTTTTCCGCTCTTTTTGAAAGTTATGAAATGCTTAAAAAAGAGCATTTGGATTATATCCGCAATCTTTTAACCAGAGCCGAAGTAATCGGCGAAACCAATAAAGAAATTGCCCAAAACATGGAGCGTTTCTTTGGCGAGGCGCGCGTTGCCTTAAGCGAACACGACACATCCGAAAACAAAGAAAAAAGGGAACGCGAATGTTTGGAAAAACAAAAAGAAAAAGAAAACTTGCTTGAAGCTCAAAAAATTGACCTTGAACGAACGGAAAACGATTATATCCATTTATGCAATCTTTATACGACCGTAAAACAAAACATTAAAAAAGTTGAAGACTATGTGGCAAAAACCACGGAAACGATTAACGGCTCCGCCGCTTTTCAAGCTTTTTATAACAATTGGAAAAACCTTCAAGTCAAAAAGGGAGAACTTCAAACCAAACTATCCGACAAATTGAAAAAATTGGAAACCGATTTAAGCGAACGGAAAAAATTGGTTTACGATCCGTTTGCCAAAGATAAGTTAGTCGCTTTGGACCAAGAGATTAAATCCTTAAAGGAGGAATGCGAGAACCATGCGCAGGAGATTGCGGAAATGGAAGAAGCAATTAATAATCTTTCCAGTCAAAACAAAAGGATTTCCTCGGTCTTAAGCGATGTGGAGAAATATGAAAAAACTTTGCCGTCATTTTACCAGCAACTCCAAGCCTTCAAACAATTAATCGATGACAAATACCAGATTTTATTGGACAAAAAAAACGACTTTGAAATGTTAGGAAAGGGTGATTCGGAGTATGAAAATAATCTTGAGCGAAGAGATTAGAACTTTGTTGCCTAATTTTTCGATTATTGCTTATACTATGGATGTTAAGAACGATTTTACCGAAGGGGTAGCGGAGTTGTTGCGAGAAACCGAACAACAGTATTTGAACCGTTATCCGATAACGGAAATTGTCAACATACCCAAAATCAAAGTTGGTCGGGACGGATATAAGAAATGCGGGAAGGACCCTAGCCGTTATCGCCTGGCAACCGAAGCGCTTTTGCGTCGGGTAGTTAAGGGAATCGGCTTATATCGTTTGGGCGACTTAATCGATTTGGGCAATATCTTATCCATTCGTACCCTTCGCAGCATTTGCGTGGTCGATTTGGAAAAGATTAAAGGCGACGTAACCATCCGCATCGGCACCAAAGATGATTATTTCGTGGCCATCAACCGCGGGGTGTTGAATGTGGACCGCTTGATTTTATATGTTGACGAAGCTGGCCCTTTCGGATCGCCCTCAAGCGACAGGGAACGTACTGCCATTACTTCCACAACCAATAAAATCCTGATTATGATGATTTGTTTTGAAGATAAAGAAAAAGATATTGACGAAGCATTGATGCTTGATTTGTACAAAAATTATGCCCATGCTGCCAATATCCGAAAAATTTCTTATTGAGAGGTATCAATATGCATGAAACATCGAATTTTATAAAAACCATTATGAAAAATGACCTCGAAAATGGGGTTGTTGATAAAATCGTCACCCGTTTTCCCCCGGAACCGAATGCTTATTTGCACATAGGACATGCTCGGGCGATTATCACCAATTTTGAACTTGCCAAATACTTTGGCGGGGTAACGAACCTTCGTTTCGACGACACCAATCCTACGCAAGAAGATGTGGAATTTGTTGATGCGATTCAAAAAGATATTGAATGGTTGGGCTATAAACCGAACATCGTGGTTTATGGTTCCAGTTATTTTGACGCCACTTATGAAAAAGCGGAATTGCTGATTAAAAAAGGCCTTGCCTTTGTGTGCGATTTGACGCAAGAAGAATTAAGCGAATACCGCGGTACCACCACGACACCGGGAAAAGAATCCCCTTACCGCAACCGCAGCATCGAAGAAAACCTGCGGCTCTTTAGGGAAATGCGGGACGGAAAATATCCGAGTTATTCGAAAACACTGAGAGCGAAAATTGATATGGCTAGCCCCAATATTAACATGCGCGATCCCGTTATCTACCGAATCATTCACGTGACACATCACCAAACCAAAGACAAATGGTGCATTTATCCGATGTACGATTTCGCTCATCCGTTGCAAGACGCTTTTGAAGGCATTACTCATTCACTTTGCAGTTTGGAATATGAAGACCATCGTCCGTTGTACGATTGGGTGGTTGAACACACCGAAGTCGAACACCGTCCGCGCCAAATCGAATTTGGCCGGCTCGGTATTACCAACACCATCATGAGCAAACGGTATTTGAAAAAACTCGTTGAAGAAGGGATTGTCAAGGGCTTTGACGACCCGAGAATGCCGACTCTTGTGGGCTTGAAGCGCCGGGGCTTTACGCCAAGCGCCATCAAAGAATTTATTTTATCGACGGGATTGTCCAAGATCAATTCCTCCGTCGACTACAGTATGCTTGAACATTTCTTAAGGGAAGATTTGAAATTAAAGGTTCCGCGTTACATGGCAGTTGTGAAACCTTTGAAAGTCGTAATCACCAATTATCCGGAAGGACAAGTGGAAGAACTCGAAGCAATCAACAATACCGAAAACCCAGAACTCGGAAATCGCACTATCACTTTCTCCCGGAATATCTATATCGACCAAGAAGACTTTGTGCCGGAAAAACCCAACAAACATTGGAAACGTTTGGCCAAAGACGTCGAGGTTCGCTTAATGCATGCTTATTTCATCAAATGTAATGACATCATCTACAACGAAGACGGTTCGATTAAAGAAATCTATTGTACATATGACCCGGAAACCAAAAGCGGCAGTGGCTTTGACAAACGCAAACCGAATGGCACGATTCATTTTGTCGATGCTTCAAGTGCGGTTCCTGCCACCTTCAACCACTTGGATTTCCTGATTTTAGACCAATATGTCTCAAGCGAAAACTTTATGGAACGCATCAATCCAAACTCTTGGACCGTATATCAAGGATTTGTGGAAAAAGCCTTGGCCACTGCCAAACCAGGCGAAAAGTTCCAATTTATCAGGGACGGTTATTACAATACCGATGACGACGCAAAGGAAACAGAGTTGATTTTTAACCGAATTGTCAGTTTAAAATCATCTTTTAAATAGAGCGATATGTCTAAAATTTTACAAGATTTAAACCCACAACAACAAGAAGCGGTAAAAGCGGTTGACGGACCGGTGATTGTGTTTGCGGGTGCGGGCACGGGAAAGACCAGAACACTCACTTCCCGTATAGCCTATATGATTTCCGAACGGAAAATTCCCCCCAAGCAAATCCTGGCCATCACTTTTACCAAAAAAGCCACCAACGAAATGCGTGAGCGAATTTTTAAACTTGTAGGTCCAAACGCAGGCGAAGTTTTCATCTCAACGATTCATGCTTTCTGCGCCAGCGTCCTTAGAAAGTTTATCGGTCTAATCGGTTATAAACAAAACTTTGAAATCATTGACGATGAAGACAGTGTCCGCGTTCTGACAGAAATCTACAAAGAACGAAATTTTGATCGTAAAGCTTTTTCCCCCAAAGCTGCCCACAATATAATAAGTGCTTATAAAAACGGTGTAATGCCGATCGGGGGAATCGTCAATACTTTATTCGAGGCTTATCAAGAATATTTATTTGATCATAATTTGGCCGATTTTGACGATTTGTTGCTTTTAGTCAATAAACTTTTTACCCTTCACAAGGAAGTTTTGGAATTTTACCAAGAACGATTCCGCTATATTTTGGTGGATGAATTTCAAGACACCAATATGACGCAATACGAAATTATCAAAACCCTGGGTCAAAAATACCAAAATGTTTTTGTCGTGGGGGATGACGACCAAAGCATCTATTCTTTTCGGGGCGCCGTTGTCGATAATATGTATGCTTTCATGAAAGATTTTGACAATGTGATCCTTGTGAAACTGACCCAAAATTACCGTTCTTCCAATGCCTTGCTCTTAGGGGCTAATACCCTGATTGCCAACAATGTCTTAAGGGAAAAGAAAAACTTGTTCAGCACCGTCAAAGGAGAACTTAGCGACGTAGTCGTTACGGAAAGCCAGTACCATGAGGACGAAGTGCGTTTTGTGGTCAATGAAATTGCGTATTTGATTCGGGGCGGAGTCGATCCAAACAAAATTGCCGTACTATATCGCAACAACGTCGTTTCCCGCAATTTCGAACTTGCGTTTGTGGAGGCAAGAATACCTTATCTAATCTACGGGGGATTCTCCTACCTTAAGCGTCGCGAAATCAAAGATGCCATCAGTTACTTAAAGTTTCTGCTTGAACCGAATAATATTTTTCATTTCAAACGCATCATCAATCAGCCTTCGCGGGGAATCGGCGAAAAGACGGTCGAAAAAATCACCGAACGCTGCCAAATGTATCAACAATCGATTTTTGAAGCGATTGATTGGTTGCACGCCAACAATCCATCCAACAAAACAAGTGCCTTGATAGAGTTCAAACAGTTGATTGAAAAATTGCAAAAAGCCCTTGAACAAATGTCCCTCGTTGACTTTTTTGACTACATGCTGGAACAAACCGGTTACTTGGAAATGCTTGCTCAAGAAGACTTTTTTGAATCCAACCGGGTAGAAAACTTGGAAGAATTCAAATCGATTCTTTATCGTTTTGAAGCCACCTACGGAAGAGAAGGTTTAAGCAAAAAAGAAATCCTCCACATGGGTTTTGATGAAATATTGCTGGACGAAACGCTTTCGGTCGATGATAAGGGAAAAGGCGGCGCTGTTTTGTCGACGGTTCACTCCGCAAAAGGCCTCGAATTCGATTACGTTTTCGTTGTCGCGCTTGAAGAAGGACTCTTTCCGGCTTTGCGGGAAGATTCCGATATTGAGGAAGAACGACGTGTCGCTTATGTTGCTTTCACCAGAGCCAAGAAGAAAATTTATCTCTCTTGCGCAACCACCAGACTCATTTACGGTCGGATTGTTAGAAATCCTAAATCGCGTTTTTTGACCGAATACTTGATGGGTCGAAAAGAACAGGAAAAACCGGAAATCTTAAAAACGGAAAAGCTCCATTCGGATGAATCTTTGCGCGATTTCCACGTTTCCGATCGCATTTATCACTCCACTTTTGGATACGGCTTGGTGATAGCGGTGGATGAAACCACCATTCAAGTATTATTTGAAAGAGACAAAAGCATCCGAAAAATAAAGAAAGACCACCCAACCTTACGCAAGACCTTGGAGGAATGATATGAAGGCTGTGATAATCATCCATGGATATTTATCTAGCGTTGATGATTTTGGCACTTTGCCGGAAGAACTAATCCCCTTTTATGACGAGGTTATCAAAATAGCGCTTCCGGGACATGGCGAAGGAGAAAGTTTGAACAATTTCACTTTGGATAATATGAAGGTTTTGCTTGATGAAACGCTACCTAAGCTTTGCGAAAGGTTTGATAAAGTTGATGTAATCGGGTTTTCTTTGGGGGGAGCCGTTGCCAAGTATCTTGCGCAAAGCGTTTCCATCCATAAGTTGGTATTGATTGCGCCGGCGGTCAAATATCTTCAAAATCCCGTTCTTACGGAACGACTCAATTACATATTTCAAAGAACGACTTATGTCGGTTTGATATTTAAAGATCGGCCTTTCCAAAAAATGATGCCAAAGGCTTTTGTGGAAACGGTACGCGATTTGTACGAACACGATAAAACCGGGCTAAAATTTGCCTTAAAAAGCGTTAAAACCAAATTTCGCCCCAAGAACGGTATAACATTTATGAAAGTGATAGCTTATATCAATCGCAAGAAAAATCCGATTGAGTGTCCGATGTTAATCGTTTGGGGAACCTTGGATGAACTGGTGCCTTATAAAGCGGTGGAATACTGTTATAAAAAATGCACCAATCCTCAAAAAGAGATTGTAGCGGTACCGGGTGTGGGGCATTTGATGTTGCGAGCCCAACACATGGGACCGGTTAAAGAAAGAGTAATCGCATTTTTACAGGGGTGAGGAAAATGAGCCAACAAATCAAAGCTGAAATCAAACGTCTAGTCAAACTAATTCGCCAGTACAATTATGAGTATTACGTATTGGATGCACCGAGCGTTTCGGACTTGGAATACGATTCTTTGTTAAAGCGCTTAGAAGAACTTGAAAAAGAGTACCCCGAATATGTGTCCGAAAGCAGCCCAACCAAGCAAGTGGGCGATTACTTAAGACTCGATTTGGAAGAAGTGCTTCATGCTTACCCGATGCTTTCTTTGGCCAAAGCCTTTAGTTTTGAAGAATTAAAAGAATTCGAAGATCGGATTTATAAAGCAATCGGCAGACTTCCAAGCTATGTCTGCGAACTTAAAATTGACGGAATCGCTTCTACCGTTCACTATGAAGACGGACTCCTTACCTTGGGTGCAACCCGCGGGAACGGTACTATCGGCGAAAACATTACTCAAAATATGCTTGCCGTTAAGACTTTGCCGAAAGTTTTAACTAGCCATGAAACTATGGAAGTGCGCGGGGAAGTCTACATGAGTATCTCCTCTTTCGAAAAGACCAACGAAGATCGAAAGAAAAAAGGTTTGACGTTGTTTGCTAATCCGCGGAATGCGGCGGGAGGGAGCCTAAGGCAGCTTGACGCCAATATCACCAAGGAACGTCAACTGGACCATTTCGCTTACTCTTTGGTCAACCCCGAAAAATACGGAATCAGAACCCATGAAGAATTGTTAACACAACTTAAAAAATGGGGCTTTAACGTCAATCCGGAATACCGAGTATGCCCAAGCTTGGATGACGTCATAAAGTATATCGAAGAATATACCGAAAAAAGAAAGACCCTTCCCTATGAAATCGACGGAATCGTTATCAAGGTTAACGATTTAGCCCTTTATGACGAAATCGGTTATACCGTCAAAAATCCAAAGTGGGCGATAGCTTACAAGTTTCCGGCGGAAGTTGCAACAACCCTTTTAAAAGATATTTTCCTAACTGTGGGCCGAACCGGCATGATTACGCCGAATGCGGTGATGGAACCGGTGTTGATTGCGGGGACGGTTGTATCTCGGGCAACTCTTAACAACGAAGATTTCATCAGACAAAAAGACATTCGGATCGGGGATTATGTAAGGGTTCGCAAAGCCGGCGAAATTATTCCGGAAGTTATCGAAGTCGACTATAGTAGGAGAAGTCCCAATAGCAAGCCTTATGAAATGCCAAAGATTTGTCCCGCTTGTCAGGAACCAATCGTCAAGAAGGAAAAAGAAGCGGAATACTGTTGCGTAAATCCAGCCTGCACCGGCCGGAAAATCGAGCAAATAATCCACTTTGCCAGCCGTCAAGCCATGGATATCGAAGGCTTGGGGGAAAAGCAAACGGAAATCCTCTATTCGCTGGGGTTCATAAAAACCCTAGCCGATATATATCGCTTAAAAGACTATCGTTTTGAACTTACCCAATTGGAACGTTTTGGCGATAAAAAGGTCGATAATCTCCTTCAGGCAATTGAAAGAAGCAAAGAAAACACGCTTGATCAATTTATCTTCGGTCTTGGCATTCGTTTTGTCGGAAGCAAAGCTTCCAAAAACTTGGCCAAACGCTATCAATCGATTGATGAATTAAAACAAGCCGGTTTTGAAGAATTAACCAATATTCCGGATATCGGCGGCGTGATGGCACAAAGCATTATCGACTACTTTAAAAACGATAACAATTTGCGCCTGTTGGAGGAATTAAAATTCTTGGGGGTAAATCCGATTTCCCAAAAAGAAGAAGGAATACCGCAAATCTTTTCCGGCATGTCAATCGTCTTAACCGGAAAACTAGAAACCCTTTCGCGCGACGAAGCCACCAAACTGATTGAAGAACGGGGCGGCAGAAGCTCCTCAAGCGTAAGCAAAAAGACTAGTTTTGTGGTTGCGGGGAGTGATGCGGGGAGTAAACTGGATAAAGCTCAGGCGTTGGGAATCCCGGTTCTTACCGAGGAGGAATTTTTGGCCAAACTCAAAGAGTAAAACAAAAAGTCCTTTTAAGGGCTTTTTTGCTTGGGAAATATTGAATTAAAAACCAAAAGGCCTGACAATAATACCATTGAACAGACTAAATACCGGCAATGTTTTAGCACTTAATACTTGACAGTGCTAAAAAAATGAGTATAATTTATATGTATTAAGAAAAAAGGAGGAATTGCAATGAGTGAAGTAAAAAAATTTCAGACAGAAACAGCCAGATTGCTTGATTTAATGATTAACTCTATTTACACCAATCAAGAAATATTTATGCGAGAATTAATCTCCAACGCTTCCGATGCAATTGATAAATACCATTATTTATCTTTAACGAGCGACAATTTGCCTCGTCGGAATGATTACGAAATTCATCTTGTTCCGAACAAAGACCAAAGAACGCTCACTATTACCGATAATGGTATCGGAATGACCTACGATGAATTAAACGATAACTTGGGTGTTATCGCCAAATCCGGCTCCTTGGAATTCTTGAAAAAAATGGAAGAAGAAAAAGCCCAAGGCAAAGAAAACATTGAAATAATCGGACAATTCGGAGTCGGTTTCTATTCGGCCTTTATGGTATCCAAAAAAGTAGTGGTGGAAACCAAATCGCCTTTATCCGAAAAAGCTTATGAGTTTTCTTCCACAGGTCAAGAAACCTACGAAATCAAAGAAATCGATAAAACAACAACCGGAACGTCGATTACGCTTTATTTGAAAGACAATACCGAGGATAACAATTACGATAAATATTTGGAAGAATACATGATTAGAAGCCTAATCAAGAAATACTCGGACTATATCCGTTATCCGATTACGATGTATGTGACAAGGGAAGAACCGAAATACGACGAAAAGGGTCAAATCGTTGAAGGCGAATACGAATCCATTCGCACCCTTGAAACTTTAAACTCCATGATTCCGATTTGGAAACGGAACAAAAACGAGATTAAAGATGAAGAACTGCATAATTTTTACATGCAGAAGTTTTATGATTATCAACCGCCGTTGTTTCATCTGATGTTTACCATTGAAGGCGATATCAATTACAATGCTTTGCTTTTCATTCCGAAGGTTGCGCCTTATGATTTAAATACCATTAATTACGAACGGGGATTGCAACTATATACCAAAGGCGTCTTTATCATGGATAAATGCAAAGACCTGATTCCTGATTACCTTCGCTTTGTCAAAGGCTTGGTTGATTCCAGCGATCTGTCCCTAAACATCAGCCGAGAAATGCTTCAACAAAATAAAGTGTTGGGCAAAATGGCTAAAAATATTGAAAAGAAAATTATCTCCAAGTTGGAAACTTTGATGAAAGACGATTATGACTTGTATTTGGAATTCTTTAAACTCTATGGAACCCATCTCAAATACGGGGCATACGAAAACTTTGGCGCTCGCCAAGAACAACTTCAAGACCTGCTTGTTTTCTCAAGCGTCAATAATGAAAAACCAATCAGTTTTGATACTTATGTCAAAAACATGAAAGAAGGTCAAAAATCGATTTACTATATTTCTGCTTCGACCATTGAGGAAGTTCAAACCATGCCACAAATGGATGTTTATAAGAAGCACGGATTTGACGTTTTGGTTCTTACCGAAGAGATTGATGAATTTGCTTTAAAACAATTACGCAAATACAAAGATTTCGAATTTAAATCCATCAACCAAGTTTCCACCGATGAATTATTGGAAAAAGAGGAACTTGAAAAACTGGAAACCATCAAGGAGGAGAAAAAAGATTTCCTTCAAGCCTTGAAATACGCTCTAGACGGTTTGGTAAAAGACGTGGTAATTTCCAAGCGCTTAACCGATTCCCCGGTTTGTTTGGTATCGGGAGACGGAATTTCTTTTGAAATGGAAAAAGTCTTGGGCAAACTACATAAAGACTCCGACATCAAGGCCGACCGCATTTTGGAAATCAATCCTAACCATGAATTGTTTAAGGCTATAGAAAAAGTCTATGAAACAAACAAAGATGACCTCAAAGATTATGCGATGCTTTTATACAATCAATCCTTGTTAATGGAAGGATTCAAAATCGAAAACCCAGTTGCTTTCTCTGACCTAATGGTTAAAATGATGGTTAGAAGCGTGAAATAGATTCATGCTTTTACAAAGCAAAATCCACCTCCAAAGCCGTTTTTTTAACGGCTTTATTAAAAATTAAATAAACTTTTTATAGCATTAAATGACAAGTAAAAAAATATTATTCATATTCTATTTGTCAACCCCAATAATAAATGATATAATTTGAAAAGTAAAAGATTATTTGGAGTATTTAATTTGGAGGATGACTGTTATGCATTATGAGATTAAAGACATTGTGGTAAAATTTGCAAATTCGGGTTGGGAATTAATCTCAATTCCTTCCATCCAATGGCTTGAAGCGTTGGAAAAAAATCAAATTACAGATCAAATAATCGCTGATTTGATTAGCGCCATCGAAGCAGCCGATATTGAGTGTGGCAGCTGCGGGTGCGAATACGATGAATTGTACAAACAATTTTTGAAATTTTATGTGAGTTTAAAGTATTAAGTTATGAAAGAAAATATTGAAATTGTTAAAAGGTATTACGAAAAGAATGCGGAGGGGGAATGGCAGCGACTTGAAGCCCATCCCTTCGAATTTATTTTTTCTACCTACATGATGGACCGTTATATTAAACCCGGCGATACCATCTTGGATATCGGGGGAGGTCCCGGCAGATATGCCATTCATTATGCAAAAAAAGGTTGCGACGTAACCTTGGTGGATTTGGCGGACAAAAATATTGAAATTGCCAAAAATCGAGCCAAAGATGAAGGGGTTTCATTAAATACTTTTGTTGCCAACTGTCTTGACTTGGACAGTTTGGGTTTGGAACAGTTTGACCATGTTTTTTTAATGGGACCGATGTATCATTTATTGCTAGAGGAAGACCGGGTTAAAGCGGTACAACTGGCTTTAAATCATTTAAAACCGGGGGGCATTATATATGTGTCCTTTATCTTGGCGTTTGCGGGGATAATTTACGATTTAAAGAATCCTGGTTTGATTGAAACAGATTACGAAAATCCGTTTGCCAAACAATTAATTGAAATGATTAAAACGCAAGGTAATTATGAAGGGGATGCTTTCACGAAAGCTTGTTTTTATCACCAAAAGAACATTCTTCCTTTTATGGAACAGTTTCCCTTGCAGAAACTTCATTTTTTTGGTCAAGAGGGCATCTTTTCCCCGAATGAAGATAGTATCCTACAAAGAGACGAAAGCGAAATTGCCACCTGGATTGAGATTGGCAAAGGCTTTTTGGAACTTGAAGAATTGCTTAGTTATTCCGAACATGCCATGTATATTGGAAAGAAAAAATAATTTGCTTTTGGGGTAATAAACGAAAAATAATATATATATGTTTAACTGATAATAGGGAGATGAAAATGATATTTACCGAAAAAACAATTAAATTAAAAGATGGTGCCTTGTGTGTCTTTCGCAGCCCCAAAACCGAAGACGCTGGGGAAATGCTTGAATACTTAAAAACCTGCGCCCAAGAAACAGAGTTTATTTTGCGGTACCCTGAGGAATGCACCGAAACCGTCGAAGAAGAAGCCCAGTATTTAAATGCTATTAACGAGTCGCCTTACAACTTAATGATTGGGGCAACGGTTAACGGAAAAATTGTTGGCAATGCGCAAATTGCTTTTAAAAAGCGTTTCAAGGTTTGTCATCGCGCTTCAATCGGAATTGGGATAATCAAAGCTTATTGGAACAGAGGAATCGGTACCGCCCTTCTTTCCGATTTAATCGAAATCGGGAAAGCAAGAGGTGTTGAACAAATCGAACTGGAAGTGGTATCGGGCAACGAACGGGCTATTTCCTTATATCAAAAAATGGGTTTTCAAATAATTGGTACCATACCTAAAGGAATAAAATTAAAAAACGGTTCTTATTTTGATGAATACATAATGATCTTAGATTTAACAGGAAAGGAATAATGACACCATGGATAATAACAAAAAAATAATTCCCATTGCCCAAAAATCGAAAGGGTATATATTTTTAATGATCTTTGCGGAAGTATTGTTTATTTCCGGTTTCGTTGTTTTAAGATTTATGTCCGATGGGACAATGGAAAAGTTTGTTCAAGCAGTGTGTTTGTTGCTTGGTTTAGGTTTCCTCATACATATAATATATCTACTGCTTTTGCCCAACGATTTAATTTGTGCTACAGAAAAAGGCTTTGTAGTAAAAACTGTAGGAAACCAAGAATTGGACATTCCCTTTGATCAAATTATCGAAGTAATTCAAAAAAACAGCCAAGCGAGAAGTTTTCAATATCCTTTTGGTTCCATCATTATTGTAACTTCCGATACAAGGATTCGCATTCGGGGAATTTCCGGAGTCGATAAAGTTAAAAGCAAAATGGTGGAAATCATTGCAACATACAAAGCTAAAAACGCTTCAGAGTAGAAGCGTTTTTTTTGATATTTCGCCCAAACTCCAAATATAATGATTTGGGTGGATAAAATGAACGTTAATTTGGTATTTGAAGGAGGAGGAATATTAGGCGTTGCTTTCATCGGGACTTATCAAAGCATAGATGAACACGGGTTTAAGGTGGAAAGGTGCGGCGGAACTTCCGCCGGTGCAATTTTTGCCTCCTTAGTGATTGCCGGATATAAACCGAAAGAGATGTTAAACATTATGAAAAACACGGACTTTTCGAAACTGCTTAAAAAAACGCCTTATTCCCGAATTCCTTTTTTGGGAAAAGGGATGTCCCTCCTATTCAAAAAAGGAATTTATGATTATAAGCCAATCGAAAAATGGGTAGAAGAAATGCTGGCGAAAAAAGGCATCAAAACTTTCAATGATGTTACAGTAAACGGTCAAAGCAGGCTAAAAGTGATAGCAGCGGATATCACAAGCAGAAACCTTTTGATACTGCCGGAGGATGCGGGGGTGTTGGGTATTGAGCCAAGCGACTTAAAGATAGCCAAAGCGGTGGCGATGAGCGTGGCTATTCCGCTAATCTTTACTCCCATCGTGATAGAAAAGGATGGCATTAGGCATTTTGTGGTCGATGGCGGTTTGATGAGCAGTTTTCCCATCTGGGTTTTCGATGTTGAAGATACGCCAAAGTATCCAACCTTAGGGATAAAAATCAAAGATGAGATAAGCAATGCTCAAAAAGGGAAAATCGCACTTTTAGCATATCTTAAAGATCTCTTTAATGCGACCTATCTGCGGGAGGAAACGAGTTTTTTGTCTAAAGAAAAGATTGTCGATGTTATTACAATCAATTATGACAATTCCATTAAGGCAATGGACTTTGGAATAAAAAAAGACCGCTTGGATTATTTATATCGTTGTGGATTAAATTCCACCAACGACTTTTTATCCGATTTTAAAAAGTTAAAAAGCATAAAAAGATTGAATATATTAACACAATCAAAAATTTAAAAAATATGGTATAATATCTAAAAAAACATAAGGAGCAAAAGAGGCAGTAATATTATGAAGAAAAAATTCTTACTCTGTTTTAGTTATTTAACGTTCTTTAATCTTTTAACCAGTTTGTTTATTTTGCTTGGTTCAGCCTATATTACCAGGATAATATTGGCGATACTTTTAGCGGTTTTCGCATTTCTATTGGCAATTCCTTTGGCCTTTACTTTACGGGAGAAAAAACCGCTTATGATAAGTTCTGCGCTAATCGGTCTTTGCGCAATCGGAACTGGTTTTGCGATTAGCGCTTATTTTATTCACATCAATTTCAAAGAAGCAATTGATTTGGCAATCCTGGGAAAGAATATTTTAATTGCCAATATTGGGATACTTTTATTTTATTGCTTATATAGCTTAAGTTTAAATATTGATATTTTAGAAGATCACATCAAACTATATACTTATTCCCTTTTGTTGGTTTTATTGATAGTAGCGGTTTTATTATGGGTTAATCAAGACAAATATTTGTTTTCCTTGGTCTTTTATTTTTACTTAAACGCTGCGCTCTACATTTTCCCTTTGATTGTCAGGGCGGAAAAAGTAGAGGACCTTTACCTCCATTTAGTGGTGGCATCCTTTGGCGCGTTTCTGTTAATCACTGTTGTGACAATCATCATCATTTCCGAAGGCGATGGTTTTGATTTGGACTTAATTTCCAGCAGTGGAGTTGATGTAGAAAGTCCTAGGAAAAGCAAAGTTAACGAGCACAAGGAACTTTAAAGGACAAAAAATAAAAAAAGAAATAGTGAAAAACTTGAGAATATTCTTAAGTTTTTCTTTTTGTTTTTGATTGTTTTTTGCAAGTTTAAGTGGTAAAATAGTATTGAAAAGGGTGGAATAAAAATGGCTGAGGAAAGATATTATTTATGCATTGATTTTAAATCGTTTTTCGCATCGGTGGAATGCGTGGAGCGGGGTCTTGATCCACTTAAGACCAATTTGGTGGTTGCCGATCCTTCGCGGGGAAGGGGAGCGATATGTCTTGCGGTAAGTCCAAGCATGAAAGCCTTGGGGGTTCGCAACCGGTGTCGGGTTTTTGAAATACCGGATCATATTGATTATATTACCGCTTTGCCGAGGATGAAAAAGTATATCGAATATTCCGCCAACATTTATGCCATTTATCTGAAATATATTGCCAAGGACGATATTCATGTTTATTCCATCGATGAAGCGTTTATGGATATAACGCCATATTTAAAGCTTTACAAAATGACACCCAAAGCTTTAGCAAAAAAGATAATCAAAGATATTCAACAAACCACCAAAATTCCTGCCACCGTTGGCATAGGCACCAATCTTTTCTTGGCCAAAGTTGCTTTGGATATCAGCGCCAAACATTCTTCCGATTTCTTGGGTTATTTGGACGAAGAAGAGTATAAAAAGACCATATGGCACCATCAACCGATTACCGATTTTTGGCATGTCGGGGCCGGCATTGCCAGGCGCCTTGCCAAATACGGTATTTTTGATATGCATGGAGTAGCTCACTTTGACGAAGCAACGCTCTATAAAGAATTCGGAGTTAATGCCGAATTCTTAATTGACCATGCTTGGGGTAGAGAACCATGCTCGATTGCGCAGATTAAAGCTTATAAATCCAAGAACAATTCCATCTCCACAGGACAAATCCTTTTTGAGGATTATGGTTATGAGGATGCTCTGCTGGTGTTAAAGGAAATGGTGGAATTGAAGTGCTTGGATTTGGTCAGCCAACATTTGGTTACCAATTCGCTGTTTCTTTATATCGGTTATTCCAAGTACGTACATAAAGCTACCGGCGGCAGCATCAAGATGAGCGAAACCACCAATTCTTTTAAGTTGATTCTGCCTTATTTCATCGACCTGTATCACAAAACTACCAGCAAAAACCATCCGATACGTCAAATATCCATCGGGTTTGCCAATGTGGTTGATGAAAGATATGAATCATATAATCTGTTTACCGATTTGGAAGCGCAAAAGAAAGAAAAAGCCGTTCAGGATACCATCATTGCCATTAAAAACAAATACGGCAAAAACGCCATTTTGAAAGGTATGAACTTGGAAGAAAAAGCCACCACCAGAAAACGCAATACACTTATTGGGGGTCATAACAGTGAGTAAACAGGAAAAAGCCGATCGGGCAAAATTGTTTTTGCCTTTTGATTCTCTTAAGGGGTTTCGCGAAGCACTGAAAGAAAAAGAGAAAATAGTTGTACCCAAAAGAGATTTGTCACCGGAAGAAGCCGAAATTTTATCCTACAAACTTAACCAAATCAAAAAAGGCAAAATCATCAAAGTGATTTATTATGATAACCGTGAATACATTGAACTTGAAGGTATGGTGGCAAATGTCGATTTTACCTTTCGCACAGTGACCATCGTACAAAAAAAGATATCGTTTGACGATATCGTTGAAGTAGCCGGACAAGGTATCAAAAACGCAATTTACCTGGATGAAGGATGATAAATATGGATAGAAAACAAGAAATCAAACAATCGCTGGATATTAAATATTACAAAGTGCAAATTAGTTTTTTAATGATTATTTATGGGCTAATGGCCGTTTTAATTCTATTAATGTTTGCTTGGAAGTCTTTGTTTTCAACGGGATTAGTGGTAGTATTAATCCTTACTGTTTTGTTTTCTCCCTTTTGGGTTTATTATTTTTATCGCTATTTTCGCGTTATCAATAACACGGACGTTTTCGAATATCATGAAGTTGTCCTAAACGAACCGCACCTTTCTTTCCTTTTCAAAAGCAATTATTTTACGGTTACTTTTGTCGACAATTCGGGCAGAACCGTAAAAGTGGACACCAAAGCAATTTTTGGCCCGAGTATTTCGATTTTGTTACCCCTGTTTGATGATTATTTTAATCAAAAAGTCTTGATAGCTTATAATCCAAAATACGAAGAGGTCATAGTCATCAAAAAGTTAACCTAAGAAAGGAGAGGATGAAAATGGAAAAATTGTTTCATCCCCTTCCGCCCGTTTACGATGAAAATACCAAAGTTTTGATCTTGGGGAGTTTCCCCAGCGTGAAATCGAGGGAAGCGAAATTTTTCTATATGAACCCTAAAAACCGCTTTTTTCAGGTTTTGAGTGCGCTCCTCGAGGAAAACTTGGTGGTTGCTTCCATTGAAGAAAAAGTGAGGATTTTGTTAAAGCACGGGATCGGAATTTTTGATGTCATTAAGTCTTGTAAAATAAAGGGGTCTCAAGATGCCAGCATTACCGATGTGGAGGTCAACGACCTGGAAACAATCATCAGGGAAACCAAGGTGGAGAAAATCTTTTTGAACGGGAATTTGGCTTATAAACTGTTTCTAAAATATTTTTCGCAATTTTCCCATATTGCGCATCCCCTCCCCTCCACTTCCCCCGCAAACGCCCAATACAACTTATCCGACCTAATGGAAAAATGGAAAGTTATCTTAAAATAAAAATTATAAAAGGTACAAACAGAAACGGTTTGATAAAAACCGACTGGTTCTGCTTGTGCCTTTTTTTCGTCGATAACGTTTTATTCTAAAAATGCATATATTAAAATGATGGTTTTGGGGGGATTTGTTTTGGTAATAGTGGAAAAATACGGAGGAACGAGCGTGGATAACCCAGAGAAAATCCAAAAAATAACCAAGCACTTAAAGGAGTTGCATGAGGAAGGAAAGCAGGTAATTGTGATTGTGTCCGCCGCTTCAAAACGAACGGATGAACTGCTTTCTAAGGCAAGAACAATCGACCCTATGGTAACGGGACGGGAACTCGATATGCTTCTTTCGACAGGCGAAAGCGAAAGCGCCAGTCTGCTTGCCATTTCCTTGGAAAAAGCAAAAATAAAAGCGATTAGTTTGAGTGCTTTTCAAATCCCAATAATTGCCTCAAACGATTATCAACAAGCGCGCATTTTAAAGATATTTAAAGATAGGATTACGGAACACCTTAACCAAAATAAAGTGGTAATCGTTCCCGGCTTTCAAGGTTTGACAATTGATGGCGACATCGTCACTTTAGGCCGAGGGGGTTCCGATACGATTGCGGTTGCGCTTGCCAAGGAGTTTGATGCCCCTTGTTATATATATACCGATGTTGAGGGAGTATATACAATCGACCCCAAAAACCATCCGGATGCTTCTTTAATCTCAGAAATCGGTTATGACGAAATGTTAAATATGGCATTATTGGGCGGTAAGGTTTTGGCTCCAATGGCCGCACGACTTGCCAAAACTTATGAAGTTGATGTAATAATCGGTTCCCTCGGCAAACACCCTCAAACCTGCTTGGCAAAAGAAATTGAAGCAAGACCAAGAGTATTGGGAATTGCTTCCCAAGATTTGTGGGAAGTAACCATTGAAGGTTTTTCCCAAGAGTTGATTGACGATTTTAAAGAATTGGTTTTTATCGAACAGGTGAATCTGTTAACGGTAAAAAATGAAAGAGGAAAATTGACGGTCCGTTATAAACAAAGCGATGATAATTTAGTAAAGGCCATAATCAAATTATTGAATCTTTTTCCCAGTTCCAAAATAAAGCTTTCCCAAATTGCTTTGGTTTATGAGCCGGTACCAACCAAGGACAATCAAACCCAAGGAGTTATTGACGAATTGTCAAATTTGTCTCTTGATTTCTGGGAAGTTGTTTCGGAAAATAAGTATTTAAAAATTATTGTGGAAGAAAAGAACAAAACCTTAATTGAAAATCATTTTAAAGTATTTTTTAACTTAATAAATAAAACAAAGGATGATGTCATGTGAAAAAATACAATGTCGTAGTTGTTGGTGCAACCGGTTTGGTTGGCCGAACCCTGTTGAAAGTATTGGAAGAACGCAATATTCCGATAAATAATTTGCGTTTAATTGCCAGCGAAAAAAGCATTGGTAAAAAGATTACCGTTTTGGGAAAAGAGCATGTGGTAGAAGGATTGTCAAAGAATAGTTTTATTAATGCGGATTTCGTGTTTTTTTGTGCCGGAAGCAAGGTTAGTAAACAATATATTAAGGAAGCATCAAAACAGGCAATTGTCATCGACAACTCGAGCGCTTTTCGAATGAATCCCGAAATACCCTTAGTGGTACCTTGGATAAACGGAAGCGAAATCAAAGAAAAGCGGATTATTGCCAATGCCAATTGTTCGATTATTCCCTGTATTACCGTATTAAAACCTTTAAATGAACGCTATCATATTACCAAAGTCAACTATACGACATACCAATCGGTTTCCGGAAGCGGTTTTAAAGGAATTAACGATCTCATGCGCACCAGGACTATCGAAAAGCCGTTGTTCTATCCTCAACCGATAGCCTTAACTTGCATACCGTTTATCGGGGAAGCGATATCTCATAATGAAACCAGCGAAGAACAGAAAATGAAAGACGAAACCAAAAAGATTCTCAACCGCTTTGATTTAAAGGTAAGCGCCACCTGCATCCGAGTTCCGGTTTTTTATTGCCACGGAATTGTCGTTTCCGTAGAAGCTAAGAAAGAGTTTGATTTAGCGGAGGTAAAAAAGATTCTATCCCAAATGCCAAAAGTAATCCTCAAAGACGATTTGACTATCAATGAATTCCCTTCCTCAGTCGAAGGTTACAATACCGATTATATATATGTCGGTCGGATTCGTTTGGACGAAACGAGAGAAAACGGCCTTATACTTTATATTTTGGCGGACAATCTTCGCACCGGTGCAGCTAGCTCTTCCGTGGAAATTATGCAATATATTATCAATCATTCAGGGGCAGAAAGTTAACGATAATATCCCTTTATTTATAGTAGAATTCATGGTATAATTAATAGGTAAGAAAAATAAAAAAAAGGTGGTAATAATATGAATCAAAAACCCTTGATGATTGCTCATCGCGGCGCATCGATTTACGAACTTGAGAATACCAAGGAAGCGTTTATTGCCGCGGGGAATCGGACATTTTGGGGGATTGAAACAGACATTCGTGTCACAAAAGATGGTGAAATCGTCATCTTCCATGATGAAACCCTAAAAAGGCTTGCAGGGATGGAAGCGAAGATTAGCGATTTTACTTTTGCGGAAGTTAAAAAAATTCCGCTCAAAGGCAAATTCAATCACATTGAAGTATCAAAAATTCCTAGGCTCGGTGAATACTTAGAGATTTGCAAACATTATCAAAAGAAATGCGTAGTCGAATTTAAATCAGGTTTTGACGAAACAACGATTGATAAAGCCTTGCAAATTATTAAGGGTCAGGAAATGTATGAGCATACAACCATTATATCTTTTAACCTTGATTATTTATTATATCTTCGAAAAAAGGAACCGCATCTTCCTATCCAATATTTGACTGGCGAAAACTTAACCGAAGAGAAACTTAAGACTTGTATTGAAAACCGCTTTGATCTTGATTTGCAGTATCAAACAGTTACCAAAGAATTAATTGATATCATGCATCAAAACGGTTTAAAAGTAAATTGTTGGACTGTTGATGACCCAGCAATCGCCCAGGAATTAACCTTGCTCGGTGTCGATTATATTACATCGAATGGGTTAGAGTAATGGGTTCAATTGTTGATTTTTTACTTAAAGCAAGAAGAAAGATTTATCGGTCCGGTGCCAGTCCAGTAGAAAGTTCCGTTCCAACTTCATATGATTTGGAATATCAGGAAGATGAATATTACTATCGCTTAACTTCTTTGGGGGGGTTATACACCGTTACCCAAGAAAGAGTTTGGAAAAATGAAAAACCCGTATGGGCACTTAACATTATTAGCCGAATTGTTTCGGATGGGTTTCAAGGCAGTTTCTTAAGAGAAGCCCTTTTGCAAATCAATCACACCTTTCCCTTCCGCGGCCCCCAAGAATTTAAACAAGGTGACTATATATATTTATCCCGCATCGAAGGCGACATGAGTTGGTTTTCGGGAATAGAAGAAATTTACTTTCACGAAAAACTCGTCTATGAAGCGCGCTTTCAAGGCGGAGCATTATATTGATTGAAAAAAGACTTGACAGAAGAAAAGATTTTATAAATTTTGGGAAAGAGCGATTTAGAAGATAAATAGAAGTTTTGCATGGCGCCAAGTCCTTTAAGAATAATTTTCATAGAAATATCTATTTGGCATTTTGAATGTGCGTTTATTTGCGCCTCTTTAAAATGCCTTTTTTTATATTAATGGTTCTTTTTGTTTCTTGACTTTTTGGTTTCCCTATTTTGCAAAAATCCCTCTATTTTTTATTGTTGAACTGAAAAATCAAAAATGAGGAATACTTTTCTTTTAAGTGAAAAGGTAACTTGTTTGTAATATGAAGTGCAACAAAATTAATACTTGATTAAGTATTAAGTTAATAGCTATTTAGTAATGTAGTTAAGTTAAGCTATTTTATCTAGGTAAGAACCCATGTTTAAAAATGGGTT
>DUPC01000062.1 GCA_012838545.1 Acholeplasmataceae bacterium | reverse complement strand
TTATAGCATAAAAAAAGAAAAGGGAAAACAAATATCATTTTCCCTCATTGCGTTAAGTTATTTTTGGTTGAGCAGCGTCAATTTCCAATCGCCCTCAAATTCGCACAAATAAGGCTTGTGAGGGATGATTTCGGACACAATTATTTTTTTGGCAAGCATAGTTTCGATTTCTCTTTGAATGAAACGCAAAATCGGCCGTGCTCCGTAAGTCGTGTTATAGCTTTGGCGAAGCACTTCTTCCACGACTGAAGGCGCAAAAGTAATGTTGATACCGTTTTTGGCAATGCGACCTCTTAAATCGGCGAGCATTTTTTGCGTGATTTGCTTTTGCACTTCCTTTGATAACGGATTAAACATTACGATTTCATCGATTCGGTTCAAGAATTCCGGTTTGAAATGGCGCCGCACCAATTCCATTACCTTGGTTTTGGCGTCGGGATCATTGTTAAGCAAATATTCGCTGCCGATATTGGATGTCATGATGATAATCGTATTTTTGAAATTTACTGTCCGTCCTTGCGAATCGGTAATTCGACCGTCATCCAACACTTGCAATAAAACATTAAAAATGTCCCGATGGGCTTTTTCGATTTCGTCGAATAAGACAATCGAATAAGGTCGACGTCTTACCGCTTCGGTTAATTGACCAGAATCGTCATAACCGATATAACCCGGAGGCGCACCAATCAAGCGAGAAACCGAATGGCTTTCCATGTATTCGCTCATGTCGATGCGCACAATATGGTTTTCGCTGTCAAATAAAGCTTCCGCAAGGCTCTTACTGACTTCCGTCTTACCCACTCCGGTTGGACCAAGAAATAAAAACGATCCAATCGGCTTTTTATCATCCTTGATGCCTGCCCGTTGCCGGATAATGGCATTACTGACGAGTTCAATCGCATGATCTTGACCGATAACGCGTTTTTTTAGCGTGTCTTCCAAATTCATAAGCTTTTCGCGATCCCCTTGCACGAGTTTGGCCACCGGTATGTTGGTTGCTTTCGCCACGATTTCCGCAATCTCGTTTTCGGTCACCACCTCCGACAACAAGCGGTTTTCCCGTTTATTGGCTTGAGCTTCAGCAATTTCTTTTTCCACTGCCGGAATTGTTCCGTATTGCAAACGCGCCGCTTCGGCGTAATCTGCTCGATTTAAAGCTTGTTCGTATTCAAAACGCATCCGCTCCAATTGCTTTTGTTTGGCTTTTATTGCTTCGAGTTCTTGCTTTTCTGCCATCCATTGGGCATTGAGTTTCTTTTCTTGTTCGTATTTTTCCGCCAATTCTTGTTCAATCAAATGCAACCGGTCTTTGCTTAAAACATCCTTTTCTTTGGCAAGAGCATTTTTTTCGATTTCCAATTGCATGATTTGGCGTTTGAGCAAATCGAGTTCCATCGGCATCGAATCAAGTTCGGTGCGAATGGCAGCACAAGCTTCATCGATTAAATCGATGGCTTTATCCGGCAAATAGCGGTCGGTAATATATCGGTTCGAAAGCATAACACTTGCAACAATCGCTCCATCGCTGATATGAACCCCATGATGTGCTTCAAACCGTTCTTTCAAACCCCGAAGAATACTGATGGAATCTTCCACCGTTGGTTCTTCGATTAAGATTCTTTGGAAACGACGGTCAAGCGCACTGTCTTTTTCAATGTATTTGCGATATTCATTTAAGGTTGTCGCGCCAATACAGTGGAGCTCTCCCCTGGCCAGCAGCGGTTTCAACATATTTCCGGCATCCAAAGCACCTTCCGCTGCCCCGGCACCAACTATTAAGTGAATCTCATCGATAAAGAGAATGATTTCGCCATTACTGTCGGTGATTTTCTTCAATACTGCCTTTAATCTTTCTTCAAATTCACCTCGGTATTTGGCGCCGGCAACTAAGGCACCCATGTCAAGTTCAAAAATCCGCGTATTCTTTAGGGTTGTCGGAACGTCTTCTTTGACGATTCGGGCGGCCAAACCTTCAATAATGGCGGTTTTACCGACACCTGGTAAACCGATTAAAAGCGGATTGTTCTTGGTTTTGCGAGAAAGGATTTTGATGATGCGTATTATTTCGTTTTCCCGACCAATTACCGGATCGACTTTGCCTTCGCGCACAGCTTGCGTGACATCGCGACCGAATTTAGCCAGGACGTTTTCATCCTTGCTGTAGTCGATCATTTCCATAATAATACCTCCTTTAGCACTCTTCGCTTTAGAGTGCTAAAATATTATACATCATCAACCAAAACTTGTCAAGCAAGAAAGCTTTCACTTCTTGGGAAATAATTTCCTTAAATCCTGATAGGTTTCCCTTAGACAGACCGCTTCTGCTTGGTCTTGTTCTACCACAATCACTTCCGGCCTAAGTGCACTATTGTAATTCATGGCCATCGGATAGCAATATGCCCCCGTGGAAAGAACCGCCAAAATGTCCCCGGAATTAGGGTAAGGAATTTCCACATCTTTGGCAATAATATCTCCTGATTCGCAACATTTACCCACCACATCGGCTATCACCGTTTTTTCCGCAACCATCGTACTGGCATTTACAACTTGGTACTTTGCCTGATATAAAGCCGGGCGAATATTATCCGTCATACCCCCATCGATAAAGAGGTATTTTTTGCCGCCCCAAGTAGTCTTGACATAATCAACGGTGTAAAGCGTTATACCCGCTTCTCCCACAATTGCCCGTCCGGGTTCAAAATAAAGCGTATCCAATTGATATGATAGCTTATGCATCACGGAAACAATTTCATGCAACAACAAACCTAAATTTTTCCCATAATCAATTACTTCATCTGTATAATGAATTCCAAAACCACCACCCAAGTTCAAATGACGCAAAGGGTATTGATATTGATTTTCTGTGTTTTTGGAAAATTCCAACATTTGTTTTGCACAAGCCAAAAAAGGCTTGACATCGATAATTTGTGATCCGATATGAGCATGAAAGCCCAACAAGCGAACCTGAGGGTTATGCAAGTAAATTTGCATCAATTCATCCAAACCCGCAAAATCTTCAATGCTTATCCCAAATTTACTGGATAAAAGCGATGTTTGGATATAATAATGAGTATGGGCTTCAATTCCGGGATTGATACGCACCATGGTTTTAACTTCGCACCGATATTGCTTGGCTAGTTGCACGATTTTTTTCAATTCTTCCACGTGGTCAACCACAATGATACCTACCCCTCGGGAAACAGCTAGATTAAGTTCCTCTAAGGACTTATTGTTCCCGTGAAATACGAGATTAGCCAGCGGAAAACCGCTTTGTTCAATAATGAATAAGTCCCCTCCACTCGTGGCATCCATAAACCAGCCTGCTTTCTTCATCAAATCGCACAGATAAGGAGCCAAAAAGGCTTTGGAGGCATAAACCAGTTGGGTTGAAAATAGCGAACTCTGGGTAAATTCCTTAAATTCATTCATCCGGTGTTTTAAATGCGCAGCGTCAAAAACCATTAAAGGTGTTTGATATTTTTCCGCCAAGGCAACAAGGGAAAAATCCCCTAAATAAAGTTGATTGTTTTTTATTTGCATGCTTTTCGTCATAGCTTTGCTTCCTTTAATTTTCCAAAATTATTTTTATCCCAACCATGTTAATCCAAATATTTCATTATCAAAAGGGTTGCTAAAATCGACGTTTTTTGTTATAATAACTAACGCGATGCACCTTTAGCTCAGCTGGTAGAGCAAATGACTCTTAATCATTGGGTCTAGGGTTCGAGTCCCTAAAGGTGTACCATCTTTTGAAAACAACCGACTATAAAGACAAGTTTTTTGTTTTTATAGTCTTTTTCTTTTTTAAGGAAATTATGCAACTTCTTGTTGGGAATGAAGGCCCAATCCTTCTTTTTTGGCTTGCTTTTCAGCTTCTTTTAAGGCTTTTAAGTAAGCCATTTTATCGTTATTGACATATTTAACCGTTGCAAGTCCCAACCGGACCAACTGATAATTTAAAAGTTCACCGTCAACCCAAATCCAAGCAAGCAAGCGGCGCCTTTCGGTACTATCAAACAAAGAATCCAACTTATCGCTTTGTAAATATATTTCTTTGGCATCCTGCAGTTTTTGGGTAGTGTATTGTTTGGCGCTTAGGCCAAAGGGAGCAGGTTTGGGGCTTAGCTCCGGGGTATCGATTACAAAAAAACGGACAGTTTTCATTTCCCCCTCAACCACAAAACTCGCAGTATCACCGTCAATTCCATGATCAAAAGTAACCTTCAAACACCCGCCTAAGGGAAGCGTCTTGTTTTTGTTCCAAAAAGGGCGATTTCTGACGGAAGCCGTCAGTTTTGGTCCCCGATATGGTCTCATTATTCCATTCACCAAAATCACACACCTTTTACTTTATGATATTAATAAATCTTCAATATTGAAAATACGGGTAGCCACATCATTGAAAAATTCCCGTTCGTGGGAAACCAAAATGACGGTGCCCGGGTATTTCTTTAAAGCTTGTTTTAAACTTTCTTTGCTGAGGGAATCCAAGTGGTTGGTCGGTTCATCCAAAATTAGGACATTTGCTTCGGTCAACATCATAATACACAATTTAACCTTGGCTTGTTCTCCTCCGCTTAAAGTCGAAATCGGCTGGAGGGCGAGATTGCCCGATATACCGCAGCGAGCCAAATTGGACCGAATTGCTTTGTGATCCATTAACGGCCACTTTTCGGATATTATTTCCATAGGGCTCATTTTATCGTTTTCCCAAGTGTGTTCTTGAGCAAAATATGCAATCCTTACATCTTCGACAAATTTGAATCTTCCTTTGATTAGGGGAATTTCCCTGATCAATGTTTTCAAAAGCGTTGTCTTCCCAATTCCGTTAAAGCCGGTGACGGCTAGTTTTTCTCCGCTTTTAAGCATAAAAGACATCGGCGGAAGCAACGAATAATAATAGCCGATTTCCAAATTTTCAACCACCAATAATTGATGCGAGGAGATTGGTTTATAACGAAAATCCAAATGAAGCGGAGTTTGTTTGATACTTGGCGGTGCCAAGCGTTCCATTTTATCCAGCTTCTTCTGTCGGCTTTTGGCTAGGGAAGCGGTCGAGGCGCGGGCTTTGTTCTTACTGACATATTCTTCCAACTTTTTGATTTCTTTTTGTTGGGTTTGATATTTTTGGGCATACTCGTCAATTCTTAAGGCTTTTTGGCTGAGGTAAGATTGATAATTGCCACGATAACGGATGATTTGACCGTTTTCGATTTCCATGATGACGTTGACTACTTCATTTAAAAAACCTTGATGATGCGAAACAATTAAAAAGGCGCCCTTAAAATCTTTTAAAAATTTGACTAACCAATCGACGTGTACCGCATCCAAAAAATTGGTGGGTTCATCCAAAATAATCAAATCTGGTTGTTCCAGGAGCAGTTTGGCCAGGATAACTTTTACTTTTTGTCCGCCGGATAATTTCCCCAGCGGCGTGGTCATGCGATAATTGTTAATCCCGAGTCCGCTTGCTACTTTGGCAATATCCGAAGGAATTGTATAGAAGCCCTTGGCTTCCAACTCGTCACGGAGGTTTGCAGAGGTTTTTACTAAACGCATTTGTTCTTGCCGATCTTTCGTCTGATTAATCCGCGCAAGAGTCGCGTTTAATTGGTCATGAATTTCCCAAAGTGGGGCAAAGGCACCTTCCAAGTACTTTTGAATCGTTAAAGATTTATCAACTTTAGCTTTTTGATCTAAATAACCAACTTTGATTTGGGGTGCAAATTCAATTCTTCCCCTGTCGGGAATCATTTTACCTCCTAAAATTTCGATTAAAGTGGTTTTACCGACACCGTTGGCACCAATTAAACCGATTTTTTCTTTGGGTAAGATTCGGAAAGAAGCATCAATATATAAAGGTTTTTTGTCAAAGGTTAGCTGTAAATGTTCTACGGTTAATAACATAATTCTTTTCTCCAGTAAAATTGTGAATTTTTCCTTAATAATAATTGTACCATGGTTGACGAAATTTGACAAATGAAAAACGGAAAATCCCGTTTGAAGCAGGTCTTTCCGTTGCTTTTACTAACCAACCGATTTAAGCGTTACTTTGGTTGTTTTGATGGAATTGGTGGAACGGTTGTAATATTTGATGGTTACTTCATCACCCACTTGATAGTCGACAAGGGAATTGAGTTTTGCGGTTATGATGTTGGTACGGGTAATCTTGATGTCATCGACTTCGAGAATGATATCGTGAATTTCAATACCGCTACCATCGATAGAACTGTTTTCGGTAATACCGGAAACATAAATACCGTATTGTTGTTCGTCGCCATAGATATCCGGTATTTCTTTGAGCTGTTCGCTTTCAATTACCGCTTCGGTAAGAGAACGCACCTCAATGCCTAAGACTCCTAAACGCGGACGGACAATCGTTTTGCCTTTTTCCAAATACTCGGTAACGATAATTTTCACTACCCGATGAGGTATCGCAAATCCCATATTGTCAATATCGGTGTTAACTAATTTTAAAGTGTTGATACCGATTAATTGACCATAAATATTGAAAAGTCCTCCGCCGCTATTGCCGGGGTTAATGGCAACGTCGTGTTGGAGATATTCGGCAGAAAAATCGTTGACATCATCGCCGTCTGTGTCATCATTCATATAACGAAGCGGACTGCTGACAACCCCAAAGGTTACCGAACCATAATAGTCATAACCGTCTGGATTACCGATAGCAATCGCAAAACTTCCCTTCTTAATCTCTTCATCTCCGGCAAACTCCACCGGATTGATGAGACGCGAATGCACAAAAGTAATCAAAGCGATATCCACCTTATTATCCATTCCCACTACAGTGGCAGGTAATTCTTTGTCTTCATCACCCAAATAAACCGAAACATTATAGGTTTCACTTGGATTGTCACCCTTGATGACGTGACGATTGGTGATGACATAGTATTTATAATTAACTACTTCGTTGATGATTTTAATTTCTTCGCGCTTATAGATTACGCCACTGCCAATCGATACGCGGTCAGAGCCTTTTTTAAGCGTTACCCCGATAACCGCATCCTCCACGCGATCTATCGCTACCTCGATTGCGCTTTGAAAATCCTCGATGGACATCGTTTGGTATTCGACCACGGTATTAATGATATTATTTTTGATTTGCCGTTCATTGAGAAGTTCGCAACTCGAAAGCATGAAAAGAGAAACTATGATTAATAATATAAATTGCCAACGTTTTTTCATAATCTTTTTCGATTAAAGAATTAACCAATTGATTAATCCGTTAATTTCGACTCCTTTCCTTATTACTAATTTTAAATATTATACCACAAAAAAATGCCTTTTGTACAAAAAAAGTTTTATTTTGTCATATGAAATCGTTTTAAGCGTGTATTTCTGTTGCCTTAATGATTAAATTTCTGTATAATATATTACTGACTCAACAGATAAAATAACAGAAAAGAAAAAACCCTAGTTTGGAGTGATACCCTTGAATAATGAACTAAATATTGCAGAAAAGCCGGAAAATAAAATGGGAGTAAAACCGATTGGAAAACTCCTTTTTGTTATGTCGATACCGGCAATCTTTTCGATGTTAATTCAAAGCATTTACAATATAGTTGACTCGATGTATGTGGCTAGGATTAGCGAAACCGACAATAATGCCATCAATGCTTTATCGCTTGCTTTCCCTATTCAGATGTTAATGATGGCCATTGCCTTAGGCATTGGAGTCGGAACCAACTCCGCCATCGCCCGCCGTTTGGGAGCCAAAAAACGTCTGGAAGCATCCAATATTGCCAAAACCGGTTTGATTCTTGCTCTGGGGGCCTATTTGGTGATTTTTGGTTTAGGATGGTTTGTTCCTCAAACCCTCTCCCATTTTTTGGAAAAGGATCCAATCGTAGAACAAATGATTATCGATTATTTGTCGATTGCGATGCTTTTTAGCGGGTTTATTTTCATTGAAATATGTGCCACCAAAATCCTTCAAGCTACGGGAAACATGATTGTTCCTATGCTTGCCCAACTCATTGGCGCAATCACCAACATTATACTTGATCCTATTTTCATTTTTGGTAAAGGGACCAGCTTGGGCAATTCCCAAGGTTTCTTCAATTTTTCTTGGGGGTTAGGCATGGGCGTCAAAGGCGCAGCCATTGCCACCGTAATCGCCCAAGGAATCGCAATGGTATTTGTTTTATTGATTCTCTTTCTAAAACGGCATGAAATTGATTTTTCGTTTAAAAATTTCGCCATAAAAAAACAAGATGTTCGCGAAATTCTGAAAGTAGGCTTACCGGTAATAGTTATGAACTCCATCGGTTCCTTAACGATTTTCCTTTTAAACACTTTTATCAATCGTATTGACGACGGTGGTGAAGGAATTTTGGGGGTTTACATTAAACTTCAATCGTTTGTCTTTATGCCGGTATTCGGTTTATCACAAGGAGCTATGCCGATTATGGGATACAATTACGGTGCCAACAACAAAGAACGATTCCAGCGCGCCCTTAAACTCACCGCCATTTCTTCCCTTTCCATTATCACGGTTGGTTTTTTGATATTCCAATTTTTTCCTCTCGTCCTCTTGATAATCATCCCATTGGCTGGTCCTTATAATGACTTGGCCAAGATTGCCCTAAGAATCATCAGCATCAGTTTCCTGCCCGCCGCCCTTAACATCACGATATCGGTTATGTTCCAGGCCCTCGGTCAAGGTTTTAAATCGATGTTGATGTCGTTGTTAAGACAATTGGTAATTATCATTCCTTTTGCTTTTGTCTTAAGTTTAATCTTTCCTTCCTTATCGAGCATTTGGATATGTTACCCATTATCGGAATTCATCGCGCTTTTCATCTTTGTTCCGCTTAGTTTTAAAACCGTAAAAAAAGCCTTCGAAAAACGCGCCGCAACGGAAAATTTGGCTTATCTATACTAAAAAGTCCCTAATAATTTCCAAATCTTTTTTTAACGTTTTGCTGGAATTTTTGGCTGTAATTTGCTATAATGTTTCAGCAAACCAAAAGCTCTCATAGTTCAAAGGCAGAACGTAGCAATGGTAATGCTAAAATCCAAGTTCGATTCTTGGTGGGAGCACCATAATTGAAATTTCCAGTTAGCAAGGTTATTGCTAACTTTTTTGTTTTTTTGCAACAATTATGTTATACTTATTTTACCTTATAGGAGGTACGCCATGAAACCTTTAGCTTATGTTATGCGTCCGGCGCATTATAATGATATTGTGGGGCAAGAGCATTTAGTCGGCGAAAACGGTGTTTTGCGTAAAATGCTGGAGAAAAAACACTTGTTTTCTTTCATCCTTTACGGATCGCCCGGTTGTGGGAAAACGACGATTGCGGAAGCGACCTGCAAAATGGCTGGTTATCCGTGGTATCGCTTCAATGCTTCCACTGACAACAAAGACAAGCTTAAACAAATTGTCAACGAAGCAAGGTTTAATGAAGCGACTCTAATCATCGTCGATGAAATCCATCGCATGAAAAAAGATATTCAAGACTTTTTGCTTCCCTTTGTTGAAGACGGCACTTTGACGATGATTGGCTTAACAACGGTGAATCCGTATCATGCGGTTAATCCGGCGATCCGTTCCCGGGTTCATATCTATAAACTACATGATTTAACCAAAGACGATTTGGAGGTAATCATCCGGCGCGCCCTCAAACACCTCGAATACAAAGGAATAATTGACGACGATGTCATTGCTTACATGATTCAATTGTCAGGAGGAGAGATACGCACTTTAATCAACAATTTTGAAAACCTTCTTACAATCTATCAGGACGAAGACATCAACCTGGAAAAAGCCCAAATTGTTTTGCTTAAACCTGTCATCAATATAGATGCCAGCGATGATAATTACTTCGATACCTTAAGCGGACTTCAAAAAGCCATTCGCGGAAGCGACGTGGATGCCAGCCTTCATTATTTGGCGAAGCTGATTGTGGCCGATGATTTGCAGAGTCTCTCAAGACGCCTTCTGGCGATTGCTTATGAAGATATCGGTCTTGCCAATCCCGGTATTGGACCACGGGTTAAAGCCGCTGTTGATGCGGCACGGGAATTAGGAAACCCCGAAGCAAGATTACCTTTATCGGTTATTGTAATCGAAATGGCGTTGTCGCCTAAGTCCAATTCCGCTATGCTAGCTATTGATGCCGCTTTATCCGACATTGAAAAAGGAAAAGGAGGAACGCTCCCCCTTCATTTAAAAAACCAATATTCGTTTGATCCACGCCAAACCCCTTACCTATATCCTCATGATTATCCCAATGCTTGGGTCAATCAACAATATTTGCCAGATTCTTTAGCAGGAACTAAATACTATCATCCAAAGAACAGTTCCAAGTTTGAACAAGGCTTAAAAGACCGTTATGAGCAAATCGAAGCTTGGAAAGCAAAAATAAGCAAACCACCTAAGAATAAAGATAAATAATTTTATTTGACCATTAACTCAATATTGCTTAAAGGTGTTTGCAAGAAACTAAAGCGCAACACCTCATCCAAGCGAAGATAAAACACTTCACCGGTAGCATCCAATTGCTTTGCTCCCTGAAAACCCAATAATTTATTAGCTAAAGGATTCTCGTTGTGAAAAATCAGTTTATCTTCAAAAAGCGATAAGAAATGATTCGGTACCTCTTCGGTACTATCATATAAAGCAAAAAAGACATATCCACATTGTTTGCCAACCTGGAGTAAATACATCAAGGTTGGCATTTTTATTTGGTCGATAATTATTTTTTCCAAACCGGTAATTACCACTATTTCCCTTGTCAATTCTTCTGAATGGGGAAGTTGACGATATTCTTCAAAATGATTGACGCTTTTCTCATGCATCAGTTTTAACCGTTCATCGGTATCTTTTTGCATCTCTTCCAAAATGCTACCATCCTCATGATAACCGCTAAACTTTTGCCATTCCTTTAAGACATTTCCCAAATCAATTATGGTGATGTTGTTGTCATTGTTTTGATCCAATAAAAATAGTTCCATCAAAAAAGCATGAATAAAATTAATTGCTCCTACGTTTCCCAGTAAGAAAACTTTGCTTTGTTCGGGAAACTGACAATATACCGGCACATTTTTTCCGGCGATTCCCCAAATGTAAGTGTCGATAGGAAGTTTCTTATAATTAAGCAATTGATCTTTTAAATCAACGGTTTGTGGGTGAATGTTACTTACTTCCACCTGCAAAGCATTGACGCTTTTTTTGTGTTTGATTAAAAAATCATTAGCCAAAACTTTTCTTAGTTTCATATGAAAGGCATCAATACTTACATTGGCAAAACTATTGATTAAAAAGCTGGTGCTGTGATAACCGATATTATAACTAATGTCATTGTAAAAGACATTCATATTGTTCAAGACATTGGCAATGGTTCTTTTTGTCCCTTCCGCAAACCTTTCCTCCACCGCCGAGAAAGGAGCGGAAGGATAGGCAGCAAGATTATTAATCGGTATTTTTCTTCGAACTTTTTTATCTTTTTTGGGTTTTCCCATATCAATATCATATTTGATTGTATGAACCATTTTCTTGGTTCTTTTAAAGAGCCCGGTTACTCCCCCGGCAATATCCCGCGAAAACTCCCATACGGTTTTATGCAAGGTAAATGCTATTCCTACAAACAAGATGACAAAAACAATAATGACCGTTCCGACAGAAGAAAACATCGTGAAAAACAAATAAAAAAACAACGCTCCAATGATACCTCCGCCAACCTTCATACCGTCTTGGTAATTTTTAAAGTAGTCTAAATATAAACTCATCGTCATCGATAAATAATTGGTTCCGTAATTTTTCACAAAATTATGCATCGTAAAATGCGAAAGAATCATAATACCGATTAAAATCATCAAAATACCGATGGTACGCACATTTTTTAAATTCAATGGTTTATGAACCAGTAAACTTCTAATGCCAAAAGCAATCAAAGCGATCAAAACCAAAAAATACCAATCGCCAAAAACAATGCGAAAAGTAAGCATGATATAAAAACCGACTATTCCCAGACGCGCAAGGGCAAGAATCGGGATTATCAAAGAAAATAAGCCAATTATTTCATAGTAAAACGTTAAATTTTTTCGTTCCTGTTCTATGCTTGGATGCTTTTCTTTCGCCATCGTTTTCACCTGTGTTAATTAAACACTATTTTAAGCAAAAAAAAAGCCGAAAATTGGGCATCGGAAAAAGAAAAAAACCAGGAATCAACCCGGTTATCTTTTGGTTTTTTCTTCACGATGAAGTGTTGCTTTTTTACATCTTGGGCAATACTTCTTTTGTTCTAAACGATCAGGAGTATTACGTTTATTTTTTTCCGAGAGGTAATTCTCTTCACCGCATTCAGTGCATTTTAGTAATAAATTGATACGCATAGTATTTCCTCCTATAGATTCCTATCAATTATAGCATAATTTTTCATTTGATGCAAGTAATTGAAAATATGAATTTAAAACTTCTACCATTTCCTGCGTATCTAAAGATATTTGAAAAACATCATAATATTTTTCGCACTTTAGGCGACAGTGCTCCCCAAGCACTATTTGCAATTTATTAACACCTGGATAACTGATTTCACTCGGTTTGCCAACAGTTACCCAATAGGTGTTTTTATTGCGCAATAAAAGATTGATTAGTACTTCTTCGGTTTCGTTTTGATATTTAACATCAAAATAACACTTATAAGTAGGATAGTATTTTTTGATGATGTGATAAAAAGGAATGATTTTCCACCTATCGAGGGAATTTAAATAAGCGACAATAACTGGAGAATAAAGGTGAACAATAATAAATTCCTTTTTTTTGATGACTTTGGTAGCAGCGCGCACCTTAAGGAGTTTGCGGATTATTTCAAAAGCAATTTCCGTATGGTGATACGACAAATCGTTCAAAGATATTATCATCGTCGTATCTTTAAAATAAGTTATAAGGGGTGAACCGAGAATTTTGTTAATAAAAAGATACCACCAAAACGGCCGGGTGTGGATAATCTCCGCTACCTCCATTAAAAACCGTTGTTCAATGGTATCATATTGATGATAAGTAAGCTTGTCTTTTCCCATGTTCTCACCCCCCTACAATATATGGGGGTAGAACCGGAAATATTATTATTTTCTAACTTCTTTTAAATTAAAAATTACGACATTTATTTATCTTTGGTTTCAATTAACAAAACGATTATCGTCGGATTTTTTTTCATTTGGCGATAAGCAAGTTGACGGACATCTTCTTGGACAGCCTTTTTAAGAGCTTCCAATTCAAAGCGGGGGCGACGAGCATGGTTTTGAAAAGTACGTTGGAAAATCTCCATTACAAGTTCCAACCAGTTCTCAATCGGTTGCTTAGAAACAAACCCTTTTGATGTGACTACCGGATTACCGATAATTTTGCGTTTTTCGCTGTTGATGTTAGCGGTAATGATGATAGAGCCCTCTTCAGCCAGATTTTCGCGTTCCTTAATTACCGTTTCATCGATTAAACCGGTTAAAGAACCATCCACCAAAATATCGCCTACCGGTATCTTAGTTTGCGAAAGGCTTGGAACGCCGTTATTGAATTCTAAGACATCGCCATTACTTAGGGTAAAGATGTGGTCTTTATCGAAACCAGCGGATTGCGCAATTTTGGCGTGTTCGTATAAATGCCTTGCTTCACCGATAATCGGTAAAATGTATTTTGGTTTGGTCATCGCATAGAAAAGCTTTAAATCTTCCGCATTCGCATGGGAACTCCGTAAAATCTTCTTATCGAATAAGGTAACATCTATATCGTTGCGATACAATGTATCCAAAACTTGCATAGCAAATTTTTCCGTTCCCGGAACTGGATTTGAAATAATTACAACTGAATCGTTTTGGGTTAGTTGTACCAAACGGTCCTGTTTGTTTAACATTCTTAATATCGAAACATACGGTTCATGGCGAATTCCCGCAGTAATGACGACTAAGTCTTTATTTTGAGACAATTCATCATATACTTCAGAACCGTTTTTATCTTCAATAAATTTAAGGTTGACCAAATGGCCTTGCGGGATTTTCAAATAATCCGTTTTGATGGCAATGTCGATGATGTGTTGTGCTTTCCGGCCTATCACCGCTATCTTCTTCCCGTAATTTATCGACAAATCGATAATCCTTTGAATCCGATTCAAATCGGTGGAAAAAGCACCGACTATGATACGCCCTTTCGCGTTGGTTAAGAGATTATTGAAGGTGTGTTCAAAAATCCGGTCGCTTGAAACCCGGTCATGATCGCCTGCACCCAGGCTTTCTGGCATAACCGCCAGAACACCTTTTTTGCCGATTTCGGTGATTTTATCAAATGAAGTTTTGTATTTAGCACCAACGGTGGTATTATAACTGAAATCGGGACAGTAAGCGATGGTGCCGTCTTCCGTGGTAATGGCTATACCTACCGATTCGGGAATGCTGTGGGTCGTGTTAAAAAATGAAATAATGACATCGCCAAATTTGAGCGTTTTATTTTCATTGATTCGGTACAATTTGTAGTTTTCAATATTCAAACCATGTTCGGTTAAAAGATTTTCGATTAAACAAATAGTAAAATGAGTTCCGTAAATTCGGATATTGATGTTTTCGAGAATATAAGGTAAAGCCCCGATATGGTCTTCATGTCCATGGGTGATAAAAATCCCTTCAATGCGATGTCGGTTTTCCAATAAAAACGTGATATCCGGTATCACCGCATCTATTCCATATAAGTCGACTTCGGGGTATTTTAATCCGGCATCCAAAATAAATAGGTGATTGTCAACATCGACCAAAAACATGTTCTTGCCGTTTTCGCCTAATCCTCCTAAAGCTGATATTTTAATATTACTCATAAAGATCCTTTCTTTCTTGTGTTATCTTTAATGATTATACCAAAAAACCTCACTTTTAGCAATCAATAGGCTGTACTTTTATTCCTTATTACGGTTATATGGTGCCCGAACAATATATTTTGCCAAATCTTTGCCTTTAAACGGCACTAATGGATATAAATAAGGTCGCCCGAAACTTTTTAACCGCATTAAATAGAAAAAGATTAAGACCAATCCCCCGATTAAGCCTGGGAGTTCAAAAAAGAAAATAAACAAAAGCAGCAATAACTTAATGATTTTATTGGCCAAACTTAATTCATAACTTGGGGTGATGTAGGAACCAATAGCAGAAATCGCCCCCAATAAGACGATAACCTCGGTGAACAAACCGACCGAAATGGCAATTTCTCCAATTAAAATACCGGCGATAAGACCCATCGAGGTGGCTAAGGAGTTGGGCGTATGGATGGAAGCCATTCGCAAAAGTTCGATTCCCACTTCCGCCAAAATGATTTGAATAAATACTATTAAGCGATTACTTTCATAAACCAATAACGGTTGAAAAAAACTTGGGAATATGGCTTTATATTCAATTATCGAAAACCACAAAGGCATCAGTAAAAAAGATAGCAAAATGCCGATGTAACGCAAAATCCGTAGATAGGTTCCCGAAAGAGGAGTCTGTCGATGCTCTTCCGCATGCGTCATGTGGTCGAAAATACTGACCGGCCCCAAGATGGCGCTAGGTGAGGTATCAACAAGCAAAGCAAACATCCCTTGATAAAGATGCGCTGCAACCGTATCGGGGCGTTCCGTATAACGCACTAAAGGAAAAGGAGAATACGGATGTTCAATTATCAATTCCTCTAAAGCTTTATCGCTCATCGTAAGTTCCGGAACTTGCACTTCTTCTAGGCGTTTTTGGACTAGTTGAACCGTCTTAGGGTTTACCCTGCTTTTTAGATAAACCAATACCACATCGGTTTTACTGATTGAACCGATTTGGTAAATGATGGTACATAAATCTCCTGTTTTTATCCTTCTGCGGATTAATGCCAAATTGATGGCCAAAGTTTCCGTCATTCCGTCGCGAGAACCCCGCACTACACGTTCGCTATCGGGTTCGCCGATATTTCGTCCGGGATACTTTCTGGTATCCAACACAAGCGCTTCTGTACTATTCTCAACCAAGATTACTAAAAGCCCGTTCAGCACCGCACTGCCGCAATTCGAAAGATTCTTTTCCAGTGAAACATTATGGGCGGCTAAAAAATTTATGACTTGGTGTTTAAACTCCACGTCGGGCAAAAGAGGATTTTGCTTAAACCAAAACAAACCCTCAATAATTGAACCGATTAGGTTGGAATCAACCAAAAAAGAAGCGAAAAAAAAGGTAAGGCGATGCTCATGAATTACGATATCGCGCGTGTCAATATCAAAAGCCTGGCCATATCCTAATGATTGGCCAAGGCGATTGACATTATCTTGGTGGTTAGAAGTTATTTGATTGATGCTTTCCATCATCATCAACCTTTCGGTTTAAACACCAAGGCTATGATGAAAGCAAACAAAATCGCACTGGCGATTCCGCCCGCGGTTAAATCAAAAACCCCGGTCAGAATTCCCAAATATCCTACCTTTTCGCTTTCCACCAATGCTGCATGCGTCAACGAATGCCCAAAACTGGAAATTGGCACTAAAGCACCGGCTCGGCCAACTTTTATTAACCAATCATAAACCTTAAACGCTTCCAAAAGCGACCCAATCATAACAAATAAAACCACTAAATGAACCGGCAACAAACGAAAATAATCAAGCAAAATTTGACCGATAAGGCAAATCAACCCGCCAACCAAAAATGCCATCAAATAGTCGACAAAATCCATTATTTCACCCTCTCTAAGACGATTGCATGGGCAATACCCGGAATGGTTTCTTTTTGCGCCACCATAATCGGATTAAGCAGTGCTCCAGTGGCAATTACCAAAACTTTATTCAACCGGCCGGCTAGCATTTGCTTTACGACATAGCCATACATAACCACCGCCGCACAGGCACAACCGCTCCCCCCCGCAAACACCGGTTGGTTTTCTAAATCATAAACCAACATGCCACAATCATGATAGTTGTTGCCTAGGTCAATTTTAAACTCTCTCGCAAGTTCCTTAAAAGCTTTGGCCCCATAGGTAGATAAATCACCCGTAAGTATCAAATCAAAACTGTTGATATCCTCTTGAAAGTCTTCCAAGTGAGTTTTCAGGGTATGAATAGCGGCAGGAGCCATTGACCGCCCCATGTCCAAAGAATCGGTGGTTCCGGAATCGACCACGATTCCCATCGTCGCTTTCGTTAATCTGACATCGCAAATATTTCGGGTTAATATTCCTGCTCCCGCTCCGGTAACCGTAAAGGTTATCGAATCGGGTTTTTGTCCTCCGTATTCAGTTGGGTAACGAAACTGCCGTTCGCTAGTGGCATTATGGGAACTGGTAGCGCAAAGAATATATTTTCCCAATCCCCCATCCAATACACAAGCACCGTTGATTAAACTTAAACTACTGGTGGAACAGGCGCCATAGATTCCCACATAGGGAATCGGATAATTGCGCAAAGAGTAATTTGCAATCGACAATTGATTATTCAAATCCCCCGCAAATATCATATCAATCTCGTCAACCGCTAGATTCGCTTTGACTAAAGCGATATCCAAGACGTCGGAAAACAGCTGCATTTCTGCTTGTTCCCAGTTTTGCTTTTCGCAATACAAATTATCATAATTGGCATCATAGTATTTAGCAAGCGGTCCTTGCATTTCCAGCGGTCCTACAATGGTTGAAGCGCTTTTTAAATAAACCTTGTCAAAGATTATGCTTTGCTTTCCAACTTTTCGCATTTAATCACCTCGAGAATAAATAAATTAGCGTAGCGCTAAAAAAGGCACTGACAATTCCCGCCACAATTACCGCGCCTGCCAATTTAAACATATTGGTCATTATGCCTAAAACTATTCCTTCGCTTTTGCTTTCCAGAGCTGCCGAAGTCATCGAATTGGAAAACCCGGTTATCGGAATAATCGATCCTGCCCCCGCAAACTGCCCAATCCGGTCAAAAATACCGATTCCGGTCAACAGGGAGGAAAGAAACACTAAGCTTATCGACATCATACTGGTGGCCATTTTTTCTTCCAATTCTAAAACATTTTGAAAAAAATCGAGCAGTGCTTGACCGAGTAAAGCAATAATTCCCCCAATTAAAAAGGCTTGTAAACTGTTTTTTAATACGGGGCGTTTAACTTTAGTGTTGTTCAAGACTTTTTCATAGATTTGCTTTTCCATCTTATCACCATAGTTATTTTTGGTTAATTTGGCAAAAATATTCAAAAAAAACGCATTATCGGTTTCTTGGAAACCTAACTATAATGCGTTCTTTTTAAAAAAGATTTACTTAATTAACATGGAAACCATTTTATGCAATCTTCGACAGACACTGCTTTGATTAATTCCTATTTTTTGAGCGATTTTCTTTTGCGTCCAATGGTGAAAGTATTTTAATTGAAAGATTTCTCTATCAATGGAAGAAAGGTAAGATAGTTCTGATGCAAGAGATATGGTCCAATCATGAATACTGGGTATTTGGTCCAACAATTCTTCATCCAAAGAAACCACTTGAGGTTGATAATTTAAAGCTAATATAATGTTTTCTCGAGATGTCTGGCAGTGATTAGTCAGTTCTTCAATCGAGAGCAGGGGCGAGGACGATTGCACTTTTTTGACAATTTTGCGAAAATGTTGGCTTATCGGCAATATCTCTTGGTTTTTTAATTCTTTTTTGATCGCTCCTAAAATAAAGGGCGTTGCATAAGTGCTGAATGCATATCCTTTTTCCGGATTAAAGCGCTTGAAAGCATCGATTAAGCCCATAAACCCTGCTTGCATTAAATCATCCTGGTCAAAAGCACTAACCGAAAAGCGTTTAACGATTGATTTTACTAGACCCTGATGTTCGTTTACTACTTCCTCTAAATCAACCGTTTGCTTACCTGACATAGTATTTTTTTTTCATTTTCACCGTTGTTCCCATTCCCGGAGTGGAAAAAACATCCAACCAATCGGTGAAGACTTCCATAATGGTAAAACCTAAACCTGCCCGTTCCTCATCGACTTTGGTTGAATATAACGGTTCTTTCGCCTTTTCCACATCTTCAATCCCAATGCCATGGTCTATGACTTCCATCTCGATTGCTTCATCGTCGTATTTCATGTTTAAATGAACCCATTCACTTGGATCGCTGCCATAACCATGAACTATCGCATTGGTAACCGCTTCGGAAATTACGGTTTTGATTTCATTAAGCACCCCCATTTCCAAATTTAAGTTGAGCAAAAATCCCACTGCAATCGTCCGCGCATAAATTACATTTTCGGGTTTTGCCAAAAAACTGGTTTTCATTTCATTGTGCATTACGCTACCTCCAAATAGCCTTCCGCTTCTTCTTCACAAGAAGCAACCTGGCAGATTTTTTTCAAACCGGATAAATTAAAAATCCGTTCCACGATATCGTTCATTTCACATAAAACAATCTTGCCTTTCCTAACCTTCACCTGACTGTAACGGCCGATGATAAACCCGATTCCGCTACTATCCATAAAGTTTAGTTTTTGACAATTTAGGATGATGTTGCGGATGTAGTATTTATTGACAATTTCACTAACCCGCACCTTCAAACCGCTTGAACTGGCTTGATCCAATTCCCCATTAAGTCGAATATAAAGGGTATTTCTTCTGATTGCCATTTGCACTTGTAATCCCATCTTTATCACCCAAAACATTGTAACATAGGAAAAAAAGAAAAAAAAGACCTTCGACAATCGTAGTCAAAACAAGACAGGGACATCAATAAATAAATTTTATCCTTCTTGTTGAAGACCACAAAAGAAAGTCTTTCTTTGTCTTACGCCCGTTTTTTTTGGCATTTAGGTAAATATTTTCTTTAGTATTTCTTTGAAAATGCTAAAAAAGGAAGCTCTTGAACTCTTGATTTCCAAATGCAAAGGCACTTCATCAACCACTGTTTCCCCCAAATAAGCCTTTGCCCAACCGATATTTTGATTCTTTAATTCATTAACCAGTTTATAGTCGATGCTGTAACGCCAATAAACCGGTTCCGCTTCTTGATTCTTGTTTCGGATGCGAACCAAATCCGCTCCCGTAATAACATTTATTCGGTGCGGTTCCAACAACACGTTATCGATTGTTTCGACGACTGTACCCTTAGGCAATACGACTTCTTTTTCAAAATTGGCAAACGCATAATTTAATAGCGCCATCGTATCTTGAGTCCGTTCGGTTACGCTTGGCGCAGCCATGACAACCGAAATAACGCGCATGCTGTCTTTTTGCATCGTCGCCGCAAGACAATATCCCGCATCCTCCGTCCACCCTGTTTTGATTCCATCCACCCCCGGAACATGTTTTACCAGTTTATTGGTATTAACCAACCAAAACTGTTTTTCGGTTCCCACCCGGATATAATCTTCATACTGGGAAGTAAGCGCCAAAACTTCTTGACCGTGCTCTTCGATTAACTTTTGGGAAAGAATCGCCATATCCCGAGAAGTGGAATAATGGTTGGATTCGGGAAGTCCGGTCGAGTTTTGAAACAAGGTGTTTTTGAGTCCCATTTTTTTCGCTTCATTGTTCATCATTTGCACAAAATTGGCTTCGCTGCCACTGATTTTTTCGCTTAATGCCACCGCCGCATCATTAGCGGAAGCAATCCCTACGCTTTTCAATAAATCGCGAACCGACATCTGTTCGCCGACTCCCAAGTATATTTGCGAACCTCCCATCCCCGCCGCATATTCCGAGGTAGTTACAATATCGTCCAAATTAATCCTCTTTTGGTTCAAAGCATCAAAAATGAGTTTTAACGTCATAATTTTCGTCATACTGGCCGGTGCAAGCTTTAAATCGGGTTCCTTGGAATACAGGACATTGCCGGTTTCGGCTTCAATCAAAATCGCGCTTTTCGAGTGCGGGGTAAGGTCGATTTGAACTTTTTTGTCGCCAAAACTTTCCCCTTTTGACCGTACACTTCCTCCCCCTAACAACATAATTATTATTAAACACACTGCAAGGGACCATCTTAATTTGTTAATAAAAAAACGCATATTAATCACCACTTCATTTTATTCAAAAGCGGCAATCAATATGCAAAGAGGGGTTCTAGATAATTCGCCAATCTACCCCCTGATCTTTTAGAAAGGCGTTGGCTAAGGAAAAATGCCGGCAACCAAGGAAACCGCGACTGGCAGAAAGCGGCGAAGGGTGCGGTGCGGTTAACACCAAATGCTTCGGATTGGTCAATAAATGCTTTTTCGCAATCGCCTTATTGCCCCAAAGCAAAAAGACGATTCCGCGGTCTTGTTCATTAATGGTTTTGATGATTTCGTCGGTAAAGGATTCCCATCCCTTATCTGCATGACTTAAGGGAGCGCCTTCTCTCACCGTCAATACGGTATTAAGCAACAATACCCCTTGGCGAGCCCAACAACTTAAATCGCCGTGACGCGGAACAGGTATTTTAACATCTTGAATTAATTCTTTATAAATGTTTTGCAAGCTCTTCGGTATGGCAATTCCCCTATTTACCGAAAACGCCAGCCCATTTGCTTGGCCATAGCCGGGATAAGGGTCCTGACCAAGAATTACTACCTTTACTTTGTCTAAAGGGGTTAGTTCCAATGCCATAAGTCGGTAACTTCTGGGCGGAAAAATTAAAAAGTGTTTTTCCTCTTCTTGAATAAATTCTGCTAATTTTGACCAATAAGGCTTCCTAGCTTCAATCGCAATTAAATCTTCCCAGGATTTCCCCATGACTACTACCTCCACTGTTTATAATATTATAGTGCAATTTTGTTTTTTTGGCAAATCGAAAACTAAATAATAAGCAAGTAATAAACTCATACCATTAATTTTTTAAACAAAAAAACTCAAAGGGCATAACCCCCCTGAGTTAAATTCGCGGCATGACAAACGATAATTGTTTGTTTTTAATTTCAATTTCGACTCGTTTCCAAAGATAGTTTTCGCCGTCTATGCAAACTTCAAACGGTTTTTCTGCTTCGATGACAGCCTTGTGGGCCCGTCGATACTCGATGATAGCCGATAATTTAGGATTATCCAAATAACTTCCATCCTTATAGGATTTAATGAAGGTTAGGAATTTAATTCGGGAAATTGACCGAACAACGGTCATTTCCATTAAACCGTCATCAACAATTGCCTTGGGAGCGCATTTATAACCACCGCCATAGAACGAACCGTTGGCAAAAGTGGCAAGCAGCAGTTTGTCTGCAAAGAAAGGTTTTTCATCGCCGGTTACTATCATCTTCCTAGACAATTTGGTTACTAGATTTTTTACAATAGCCAAGTTATAAGCGGTCTTAATGCTTTTGATTCGCTTTTTGTACTTACAACAGTCCGCATTCGTCCGCGCGTCAAAACCGATATTGACGACATTCACGGAATAACAATCGTTTACTTTCAAAACATCTAGCAACTTATGACTTCCGGAAATCGCTCTTTCGACGGAACGAAAATCGAATTCGGGAAAGTTTTTCAGTAAATCGTTGCATGAACCGATGGCAATGACACCTAAATGTACATTAGGAGCCCCGATTAAACCGTTGGCCACCTCAAAAGTCGTTCCATCGCCCCCACAAGCAAAAAAAGTCTTTTCGCCTAGTTCGGTTTTTACTTTTTCCCTGACATACCTTTGGGCATCCCCGGGGAATTGCGATACATAGATTTCATATTGAGCAGGGTAATTTTGAAACGCCAGTTTAATTTCTTGTGATAAAGATTCGGTTTGATTAGCTTTTCCAGCAATTGGATTAATTACAAAATAATATTTCATGTCTTTACTTCTCCATACGCGATTATTATTTTATCATAATTCGCCCGAAAAGTCTTTAGAAACACTATATACAATATTTTGATGTTTACCAGTTAAATGGAAAAAGTTATTTTTATTGATGCCAAAATAAAAAAAATTTTTTCTCAAAAGTCTGCTAAAAATAAACTTTTTTAAAAAAAACGAGAATATAAGGTTTTTGAACCAATTATTACTTTTTTCCTCAATTTTTATTAATAATATTGTATAATGTTTGTAGAATAAAGAAGAAAGAGGAGTAATATGGCGGAAAATGGTTTAATGATTTTGAGAGATTTTGCTTTTACTGGTAATAATGATTTTTATTTTAATAAACTTTCTGAATTAGAGGAAATGGCGGAAAAAGAGAATTGGACTATTGATTCGGAATACCCACTTGGGGTTTTGAAATTCTATATTGATAAAACGTTTGAGAGGGCTTTTAATACTAACAACATTTTATTCGATGAAAAAAATGATTATTGTTGTTTTAACACGGGATTATTAACAAAAAATTATGAGTCAATTATCATGATGTTTAAAAGAAACGAAATGGTTGGAAGACAAGAATGGTTTTTTATTGATTTTTTTATTGAATCTAACAGGGAGTTTTTAGATAAGTTTGAAAAAACACCTTGTGTGGTAAAACATTATGATAACTTTGAGGACCTGATTTTTGACCCTAATTTAGAAATAGTAATAAATTATCAACATATTATTGAAGAAAACTGGGAAAGATTCCATACAGATATTGCTAATCTAGGAAAACCTGCCGTCCAAGTAATGTTAAAAGGAGTTGTTGAATCTACAAAAAAGTTAATCGAACGAAATCACAGGATTGCTGTTCCACAATATTACAATAATAAAATAATGTTTCTTTTGCCTTTAAACTTACCAGTTGATAATAAAATTTACACAATGGCACTTGCGGTAGAAAAAGTAAAAAGCCGATATAGAGCAAATACAATATTCACCCTAGATTGGGCATATTCATTAGCGAGATTAATATCTAAACCTGAAAATAGTTGGTTAATACCAAATTCGGAAATTTAATTTTTCTCTCAAAAAGTATTTCCTTAATTATTAAAAAAAATAGGAAACCTTTCGGTTTCCTTCTCCTAAAACTAAACTCCAAAAAAAGGATAAACTCTTTTTTTGACTCCTCTCGTAAATAATTATAGCATATGCGCATAATACTGTCAATTAAAAAATCTTGAAAGTTTCAAGTGCCTTTTTAATTGACATTTTATATTATGTGTTTTTTTCTTTTTTGTGCAAATTGAATTATTAGTTGTTTAGTTTTTAATTCAATTCATCGATAATCCTTTCTGCTAGCGAATTATCGACGATTTTTTCAAAGGGTGCCCTTACGGTTAATTCCCCCGCAAGTTCCATGATATCCATTAAGCGGTTCAACCCTTCTTCTTTGAAGGATGGTGTGTGACACCAGGCGTCAATGGATCGGTATCTGGCAACAACCATAATCAAATCATCAAGCGATGCATCCACAAAACTTGGTTGCATGGCAATTGCCACATCGCGATTGGAATTTTCTTGGACATATTTTTGTCCCTTATAAATCGCCCGAGTAAATTTTTCCAATATTTCATGGTTTTTTTCCAAGTACGATTTATTGCAACTATAAGCCGTAAAAGGGATTTCGCCCGATAAAGCTCCCACTGCGGCTAAGACATAACCATGGCCTTGACGTTCGATTTGCGTGGCTGTAGGTTCGAAAAGGGTTGTAAAATCCCCTTCCCCGCTGATAAAAGCTCCTGCCATGGCCCCAAATTGCACATCGATTCGGACATTGACGTCATTTTCAAAACTATTATGGGCAAGCGTTAAACCCGCTTGTTTGATAACGTATTCCAAGGTCATTTCCGGAACACCGCCTTTACGACCGCCTAAAATGCTTTTGTTTTTAAGCATCGTAACATCGAAGTTTTCGATTTGTTCCCGCCCAACAATAAACGATCCATCCCGTTGAGTCAGTTGGATGAAGTTTACCATATAATCTTCTTGACCATTGTTATACACGTAAATAGAAGCTTCCGGCCCGCATAAACCAATTTGGACATCACCAGACAATAGAGCTGCCATTACTTTGTCTGCCCCATTGACATTGGTGATTTCCACCTTTAACCCTTCTTCTTCAAAGAAACCTTTGTTTAGGGCAACATATTGAGGAGCGTAGAAAACGGAATGGGCAACTTCTGCCAAGTGAATTTTTATTAAATCATCATCTTTACAACCGGTAATTCCTATCATCGATAGGAGTAGAATTAATAATAATAAGTATTTTTTCATCTTATCCCCTTTTTGATTTAAATTTGTTCTCCACTGCCGCAACCCCGGCATACATGAAAAAAGCTATAAACGCTAAAACAATGACCCCCATCATCACCAAATCCATTAAAAAGACTTGGGAACCGTAGACGATTAAATAACCGATGCCATAACGCGAAACGATGAATTCTCCGACGATAACCCCTACCCAACTCATACCGATATTGATTTTGATAATAGTGATAAGATTGGGAAAATTGCTCGGCAAGATCAACTTGGTAAGGATTTGCCATTTGGTGGCTTTGAAACTTTTCAACATTTTAATTTTGTCTTCTTCTATTTGTTGAAAATAGTTATAAGCCGAAAGGATAGTTAGTACAAGCGAGATTGACATGGCAACGACGGTAATGCCTTTGATTCCGGTACCTGCCCATATAATTAAAATGGGTGCTAAAGCGGTTTTGGGCAAAGCATTTAAGACAACCAAAAAAGGGTCCAATATCTTAGCGATTGTAGCATTCCACCACAGGATAATCGCAATTATTAATCCCAGAGCGGTTCCGAGCACTAAACCTAAAACGGTCTCCAAAACCGAAACCCCGATATGGGTCATTAATTTGCCGTGCAACAGATATTGCACAAAGATTTGGTAAATCCGTGATGGTCGACTGAACAAAAAGGAATTGATAAGGCCGTACTTGGCGCTTAATTCCCATGCTAAAAGGAGGGAAACAAGCAACACTAATTGAATGGCGAGGATTTTGCGCTTTTCTTTGCGCAAATTGATTAAGTAGGGATTTTCCTTTGGTTCAATCATTTGTGGAGCTCCTTCCATATTTGATCGAAATATTGACGAAACTCATCGGCAGTACGCGCTTTTAACGGAGTTTTCAAGCCATTGATAGTTAATTTTATGTCATGAATGTTGATGATTTCCGCCGGCCGTTCGCTTAAAACGACAATTCGATCGGCCATCGAAATGGCTTCTGAAATATCATGGGTGACTAAAATAGCGGTGAGTTTTTCGGTTTTAATCATGTGGTAAACATCATCGCTAACCATTAAACGCGTTTGATAGTCCAAAGAAGAGAATGGTTCATCCAACAGGAGAATACTCGGTTCGATTGATAAAGTACGAATCAAGGCAATCCTTTGACGCATTCCCCCCGATAACTCATGGGGGAAATTACGGGTAAAACCGTCTAAGCCGTACTTATGCAGCATTTCTTTAATCTGTTCCTGATGCAATTCATCGTTTTGTCCCGTAATCTCCAGTCCGATCAGCAAGTTTTTCCAAATGGTTCGCCACTCCAATAAATGATCGCGTTGAAACATATAGCCGATTTCCCCATCCAAATAAACTTCACCCGAAGTGGGTTTAATAATTTTGGCTAAAATGTTCAAAAGCGTGGTTTTACCACTGCCGCTTGGGCCAATCAAAGCAACGATTTCGCCTTTTTTGACTTCAAAGGAAATGTTGTTAAGTACCCTCAATTCTCCTAATTCGGTATAAAAACTTTTGCATACATTTTTTAAAGCCAACACGGTCTCCAAGTAAATCAATCCTTTTTTCACAATCAGTCTTACTTTATTCTATTAACTAAAATGAAAATTGTGTATTTAAAAGGTACATTAACAAAAAAAATAACACGCTAAAAGTCTTTGAGCTCTTAACGTGTTTTTTTTTGATTTTTGTTAACGTAAATGGTTGGCTTGTTGGCTTAACTCTTTGATTTTATCAAGCGGACGCTTCATGAACCAATCAACCAAATAGTTCGCTATATAAATAATGATCGATGAAGATAAGGTTAAGCAAATGGATAAAAGGAGACCGTTTGCGGAGACCTTGTGTTCCACTTTGGCTTTGATGGTTGTCTGTTGACCCTCAATAACCCAATAAGCATCTTCATTAAGATAATAATCCGGGATTTCCCGGTCATTTTCATCAAACGGGTTTTCATTTATCGAAGCAATACCGGTATTGATATCGCCGACATACCAAAGCAAATCCCCGTTATCCTCTTCCACGATATGGGGGTTCTCGAGCGGTCGATACACCGTTTCGTATAAAGGAACCAATTTAAATTGTTCTTGGAAACCGAAATTACCAATCTTGATATCCATGGAAGAACATACGATAATCGTCAAACAGCTGACGGCCATGAAGGAAAAGAGCATCACTTTCTTGACCGTAAACGGTTTGCAGGCGACAAAGAGAATCATGAGGTAGGTGGCGGTGGCGGTTATAACCACAATGGTGACAACCTGCATATCGGAAAAACCGAACATTTTGGCAAATACATAAGCCAGTGCTACTTCAATGGCAATGGTCAAAGAACTTGGCAGAGCGCTTCTGATGACATTAAACAAGAACCTACCCCGCACAATATTTTTATTCGGTTGGAGAGCCAAAAAGAAAGTCGGAATGCCAATCACGAAAAATTCAATCATCAACATTTGACTGCTTTCTAAAGGATATCCCCCGTTTCCGCTCGGCGAAAAGAACTTAAAGAAATTGCTGATGGTAAGAATGGCCATAAAGAACGTAAAGAGCGTTTTAACCAAATAAAGCATCGCCGTGCGTTGAATATTGTTGATTACCCGCCGACCTTCGCTTACGACTTGGGGCATCGATGAGAAATTGGAATCTAAGAGCACTAATTGTGCAACATTGCGCACCGCATCGCTACCCGAAGCCATGGCGATACTGCAATCCGCTTCTTTTAAAGCCAAAATATCGTTTACGCCGTCGCCGGTCATCGCAACCGTATGTTTATTGGCTTTTAAAGCTTGGACAATAATTTTCTTTTGTTCCGGTTTAACCCGGCCAAAAACCGTATAGCCGTTTGCCACTTGGGCAATTTCTTCATCGGTTAACCCATCCAAACTAATATAGTCTTCCGCATTCTCGATTCCCACGCGCTTGGCTACTTCCGAAACGGTAACCGGATTATCCCCGGAAATGACTTTCACTTGCACGCCGTTATCTTTGAAGTATTTAATCGTGTCATAGGCTTCGCGGCGGATTTGGTCTTCGATGAGAATCAAAGCGACAATTCGCGGCACTCTTTGGATTATACCGTTTTTAAGCGGCAATTGACTGTGGGCAAGTGCCAACACCCGTAAACCTTGATTGGCAAATTCATTAACATCGTCGGCTACCCGATCGTAGTTGTTTTTCAAAACAAATTCCGGAGCCCCTAAAATAAAGGTTCCTTCTTTTTCAAAGGTTACCGCACTGAATTTGGTATCGGAAGAAAACGGAAAGATTTCTACCGGCGTCATCTTCTTGCCAAAACCGAAATAGGTTTCCAAAGCTTTGGATGTCGAATTGGTTTCCTGAAGGGCGGTATTCATCGAACTGATGATATCTTCCACATTATATTCACTGCGTCGATTGTATTCGATGTATCTGGTTACGGTCATCGTACCATCGGTAATTGTTCCTGTTTTATCCAAACATAAGACATCAACCCGCGCCAATGTTTCGATGCAATAAAGTTCCTGAACCAAAGTTTGTTGGCGAGCGAGTCGCATAACCCCAACAGCCAAAGCGACCGTAGTTAACAAAAAGAGTCCGGCCGGAATCATTCCGATTAAAGCTGCCGAGGTGGTAACAATGCTGGTTTTATAAGTTGTGCTAACCCTTAGGCTGGGGATTATTGATCCGATATCTCTTAGGTTGATTCCTTCCGCTTTGGCAAACAGAATTAAAGCACAAGGAATAATGATAATACTGACAAACCTTAATAAATACCCCAAAGAGCGAAGAATTTCCGAACGGGGTTTGACGTGCTTGCGGGCTTGGCTCGCATATTGTTCGATTTTGTTGTCTTCCCCAACCCGTTCTACTTTCGCATAACAATTACCCGAAACAACATAACTTCCGGAGTAAAGGGTATCGCCTTGTATTTTCCGAATCGGGATGGCTTCACCAGTCAATTGCGATTCGTTGACTTCCACTTCGCCATGGACTAAAATGGCATCGGTAATGATTTGCTTACCAGTTGATAAATAAACAATATCGTCAAGGACTACTTCTTCAATGCGAATCTCCTGTTTTCCTTCATTGCGAACAACGGTAGCGGTTGGTGCCGATAAAAGCGACAATTGGTCTATCTTGCGTTTGGAACGAATTTCTTGCAAAATTCCAATCGAAGTATTGACAACGACCAAACCAATAAAAGTAAAATTCATAACGGTCGCTTCCGCAATCAACAATAAAATAAAGATTGCAGCATACATCGCATTAAAAAAGGTAAAAAGATTTTTGAGAATGATGCTGAGAACCGTCTTGGAACTTCCTTTGGGGCTAACATTTACTTTACCCTGCTTCTGGCGTTCTTCTACTTGTTCTGGCGTTAATCCGACTAAATAATTAGGATGATAACGTTCAATTTCTGGTTTAAGTTCGTCTCTTCTGCGTTTTTTCTTCATAGTCACCCACACTTTCTCAAGAAAAAAAGAAATCCTTTTTAGATTACTCTATTCATTATAACATTTATTCGAACTTTATGCAAATGATTTTCAAAAGAACTTTTGCATAAAAAAAGGGGTAAATTTTTGTTAAACTTACCTGTCCGTTTTTTTACAATAAGGGAATATTGCGACCCTTTTTAATGGTTTTTTCTTTATTTTTCTATCCTTTTTTCCAGGAATATTTTTGCCACTTTTTGCGATGGTCCAACCAAATGAATCGAATCGGAACTATCGACATAATACGTCAAAATTCCGTAAGGATAAAGGATGCGCAGAAATTGTTGACATTTAGCGAATTTTTGGGCGATAGCAAAGCAAGCTCCCGCACCGGTTCCGCAGCTTGGTGTCCAGCCTACACCCCGTTCATAGGTTTTCACGAGGGCATTTTCGGAATTTAAAAAAAGCAGAAAATTTACATTGGTACCTGTTTCGAAAGGGGTTGCTTGGGCTATTATGCTTCCTAGGTTTTTTTCTTCCAATAAGGCAAAACTATCCACAAACACTACTCCATGTTCGGTTCCTAACCAAATAGAATACAAATCAAATGGTTTATCCTCTGTTGAAACAGTTGTTGGTTCGTTTTCTATTCTAAATTTGGGTTTACCCAAATTGACATCGCAAATGAAAGGATTTGGGGAAATTACCTTTACCTCAATTTCTCCCGCCAAAGTATAAATTTTTAAAAAATCCTCTTCGATTAAACCCTGGTCTAACAGATAATGGACAAAGCATCTAATACCATTTCCACACATGGAGGCCTCGCTTCCATCCTTATTGAAGATTCGCATCGAAAGAGGGTTAATTCCCGCCACAATCAGTCCATCGCTACCTATCCCGTCAATTACATTGCAAAGGCGCTTGGAAAGCCAGGGATAATCAATATCCTTTTCTTTGTTGATAATCAAAAAACTATTACCACAACCATGGTACTTGAAAACTATCACTTTATCACCATTATATAATATGACAATAAGCAAATCTTGTACAATGATGGCGAAAATAGCGGGGATTTTTTCGCATTTTACCTTTCTTTCGCATAAATATATGGTAAAATTACCTAAAAGAGTAAAGATTTAAAAAGAAAGAAACGGTGACTTGCACAATGGATCAGAAAATTATCGGGGTTACCCCACGATTACAAAAAGACGATAACAAAGAAATTCTTCAAGTTAACACTTTATACCTAAAAGCCTTAACCGAACGGAAGATGGTTCCTCTTATTCTTCCTTTTAATGATGTCGAACTAACCAAAATTTTAATCTTTTGCGATGGTTTTTTGGTAATCGGCGGGAATGACTTAGACCCCAAGCATTATAAGGAAGAAAATGCGGGTTTATCGAAAGGAATTGACGAACGTTTAGACAAAATTGATGAATTGGTTATTAATTATGCGATAAAGGCCCAAAAACCGGTTTTAGGGATTTGCAGAGGTTTGCAATCCATTAATGTCTTTATGGGAGGCAGCCTTTATCAGGACATTGAAACCGCTAAACTATCCCACCCCCATCAAGACAAAAAGCATCCCGTAAAGCGAGAAGCTTTAACCAAACTAACCAGTCAGCTTCCAAGCGAATTCACAATCAATACCTTTCACCATCAAGCCATAAAAGACCTCGCCCCAAATTTTAAAGTTATTTTCCGCCACGATAACATTATCGAAGGAATTGAACACGAGCATTTACCAATCATCGCTTTTCAATGGCACCCCGAACGTATGCCCGAATCCTTAAGCAGTAAAGTTATTTTTGATTATTTTAAGCAGTTGTTGGAGTGAGGTTAAAAAGCTATGAAAGAAAAAACCTATTACAGTATCACCCTATATAAGGGGCGTATCCTGACCCTAAAGAAAAAGTACATCTATTTGCCTAATCAGGAAATAGCCATGAGGGAGGTTGTCGAACATCAAGGCGGGGTAGGCGTACTTGCCATCAATGATAACAATGAAATCTTATTGATTGAACAATACCGCCCCGCCATCGAAAAACCGCTTTTGGAAATTCCTGCGGGAATTTTGGAAGAAGGTGAAAATCCCAAACAATGCGCCAGGCGCGAATTAAGGGAAGAAACGGGCTATGATGCGAAAAACTTCCGCTTTTTGGGGAAATATTACCCCAGCCCCGGTTTTTCCAATGAAGTAATTCACCTCTTCCTAGCAACCGAATTATTCTACAATCCCCTTGAAATGGATGGCGATGAATTCTTAAAAGTCAAACTCTTGCCGGTTAGCGAAGCAATAGACTTCATCTACGATTTGGATCCGGTGGATGCCAAAACATCTATTGCCATTCTTCGCTATTTCTATCAATTTAATATCAGATAAAACCATCACCCCAATGTTGGACCCTTGGAACTAGGAACAAAATCCGACCAAAAGGGGTGTTTTTTATTCCCGAAAGAAAAGTTACCCGGGGATTAATCAGCTTAAAATGAAAAGGATTGACTGGAAATCAATCCTTTAAATTTATTTATTCAAAAATTTTGCTTTATTGTTTCTTGTATTCTTCCACAATCTTGGCGATTAGTTGTTCAGGGACTTCTTCATAACGGACAAATTTTCTGGTAAAGTGTCCGCTGCCTTGCGTCATTGCTTTTAGGTCGGTTGCGTACTTGATGATTTCAGCTTCTGGAACTTGGGCAAAGACAACTTGTCTTCCTCCCGGTCTTGGTTCAATACCAAGTACTTGGCCGCGGCGTTTGTTCATATCGCCCATAATATCGCCTACATAATCATCTTTTACAGTAACTTCTACTTCCATGATTGGTTCAAGAATAGTTGGACGTATCGTTTTGCATGCTTCCTTAAAAGCCAAGGATGCTGCAAGCTTAAACGAAATTTCATTGGAGTCAACTGGGTGGTAAGATCCGTCATAAAGAACGGCTCTAACACCGATAACCGGGAATCCGGCAAGCGGTCCGTGTTCCAAAGTTTCGATTAAACCTTTTTCTACGGCTGGGAAGAAGTTCTTAGGAACTGCACCGCCGACAACTTCGGATGCAAATTCAAAACCTTCAGGGATTGGTTCAAAACGAATCCAAACATCACCAAATTGTCCGGCACCGCCTGATTGTTTCTTATGACGTCCTTGAGCAGAACCGACTTTACGGATGGTTTCACGATAAACAATTTTCGGTTCCATGATATCGACATCGACTCTATACATGTTCTTCATCTTATCGAGAATATAACCGATATGGGTCATACCTTGACCGCCAATCAATAATTGACTGGTTTCAGGATTACGTTTGATTTCAAACGATGGATCCTCAATGTTTAAACGTTGCAAAGCATTGGAAATTTTGTCTTCGTCTTGTTTTGTTTTGGCGCCAATCGCAACATAAATAATCGGAGTCGGAATCGCCACTTCATCAAACAACACTTGGTCTTTACGGTCGCAGAAAGTGCTGCCGGTTTCTAAATCCATTTTTAAAGCAACACCGATGTCTCCTGCATGCAATACATCAACCGAAATTTGAGTTTTACCCATTAAGGTAACAAATTGACCGATTTTAATCACTTGGTCTTTATTGGCCCAATAAGCATCGGATAAACCTTTGGTGTTTCCGCTGGCCACATAGAAAAGATTCATCGTTCCTAAGAATGGGTCAATAATCGTTTTGAAGACATAACCGGAGAATGGCGCATTTTCGTCAGGAAGGCGAGTAACCTTATCGCCGGTTTTGGGATTAATTCCGGTTTTTGGCGCGCCGTCAAGCGGACTTGGTAAGAAGGTGTTCATCATGTTTAACAATTCATGAACACCGACATTTTTAACCGCCGAACCGAAAACGATAGGAATAATATCCCCGCTTAGAACCCCTGTTCTTAAGCCTTCATTTAATTCTTCTTGAGTTAATTCTTCGCCACCGAAGAATTTTTCCAATAGTTCTTCGCTGGTTTCGGCTACCGCTTCTACCACTTTTTCATATAATTCATCGTATTTATCTAAAGCTTCGCCAGATAAATCGCCTTCAACCGTGGTATCGCCGCTGATACGGTATTCTTTTTTATTGATTATGTTAAAGAAACCTTGGAAGTTGTTTTCCCCGCCAAGCGGCCAACAGAGCGGAATCGCTTTTTGACCAAAAGTGTTTTTAATACTTTCTAATATGCGGTCGACTTTAACATTTTCTTTATCCATTTTATTGACAAAAAGGATGGTAGGCAAATTGCGTTTGCTTGCTTCGTTCCAAACACGTTCTGTACCGACTTCCACACCTTTGGTGGCGTCAAGCAAAATAACGGCAGAATTTACCACATGCAAAACATTTTCATGTTCCCCGACAAATTCTTCCGATCCCGGTGTGTCAAGGACATTGAGTTTATAGTTTTTCCATTCAAGGGGAATTAGTGATGTTGACAATGTAGTCAAACGGTATTGTTCTTCGGGAAGCCAATCAGATACGGTATTTTTACGTTCCACTTCGCCTTTTTTCGTTATGGCTTTGCTGACGTAAAGAAACGATTCCGCTAGACTCGTCTTTCCCGAACCCATATGTCCCAAGATGACGACATTTCTGATTTCTTTTGCTAAATATTCTTTCATAAAACCTCCATATAAAACTATATTATATGCTTACACAAAATACTGATTGCAAGCAAGCGTTATCATTCAATATTATACTATATTTGCGATTTTTTTTCTTTTCATTGCATAAGTTTTTTTCACCGCCAAAAGAAAAGCCTTTAATTAGGCTTTTATGCCTTAATCAAAGGCGAACAATAATTTTCATAACTAGGCATTATAATTTGATAAATTTCTCAATGTCAATGACAAAGATGGTTGCTCCACCTACTTGAACCTCTAGCGGATAAGAGGAAAACATTCCAAATTCATTCGGAATTGTGCTTGGCACAACTTTTTTCCGGGTTTTACTGTAACCCCCGACAATGTCAATCACATGATCGACATTTTCTTCGTTGGTACCCACCAACAAAGTCGTATTGCCGCTCATTAATAACCCACCGGTTGTGGCAAGTTTGGTAACAAAGAATTTTTCTTTCAATAGCGCATTGGTTACTTTTGTTGCGTCTTCATTGGCAACAATGATTATTATAAGCTTCATTTTTCCCCCTTTTGCCTGGTTATTCATCAGTGCTAAAATAATTTTATCACACAATTAGCTTTTTGTAAAGCGTATCAATTCCCTTTTTCCCGGTTGGCTTTTTCTTCCTTTAACAATTTCCAAGTTTCCCAATCGTTTACCCCTTTTAAGGTATAGTCTTCCGGATAATAGAGAGGGACTATTTGGTCTTTTTCGGAAAGCATGTACACCAAATCGGTTAAATAAAATTCCCCTGTGCGGTTGTTGTTTGTTACCTGATGTACTAAATCCTTAACCAGTTTTATCGGGAACAGATATATCCCGGTATTGATTGATTTTATCGCTTTTTCTTCGTCGCTGGTTTCTTTTTCTTCAATTATTATTAAGCGATTATTTCTTATAGTCAAGCGTCCGTAGCCTTGGGGATTGGCAACTTTCATGCCAACAACCACCGCTTTTTGGGGGTTTTCTTGGTAGAACTTGATAATATCTTCCAGCCTTTCTTTTGTTAAAAAGGGAATATCGGAAGGAACAACCAAAGCAATGTCGTCAGCGGATAAGTAAGGAAAGGCACTTCGAAAAGCATCAAGCGTACCTTTTGGTTCACTCTGTTTGGCATAGATGATATCTGAAGGTAAAACTTGAGCGATTTCCTTTTCAAGTTTACCCACCACCACAATAGTTTTTTTGACAAAAGGGCTTTCAAAACATTCAACAATCCGTCTTATCATCGGTTTGCCTTCGATTTCCATTAAAACTTTAGGACGGGAACCGTTCATCCTTGTCCCTTTTCCCCCCGCTAAGATTACGCCGGTGATTTTCTCCATCGTCCTACTTCCTTTCTGTTAATAAATAAAAACTGCCAAAAACCAAGCGGATAAATTATTTTTGCCTTTGGTTGCCAGAATCATGCGTTTTTGGTATAATATATATAACGTTGAGGTAGATTATGAGTAAAAAATTGTGTTTCCTATTGACTATATTTCTTCTAGTATTCTTAATTTATGGTTGCCAAAAGAATTATCTTACCGAGGCATTTTGTGTTGTTTACACCGATGATGGTCCCGCTTTACTAAATCCCCAAGGCGAAACTTTGGCGCTTTCCGAATACGATGAAATCATTCCAGAATTCGGCGAAACGCTGATTGTCGGTAAACGGATTAAACAAACCATGAAATACGGTTATATCAAAAATACCGGCGAAGTTTTGTTAAAACCCCAATATGACCAAGCAGGACTCATGAAAGAGCATAAAGCAATTGTCACAAAAGACGGTAAACAATTCATTATCAATCCTAAAGGCGAAATCCTCTATACCTTTCCCAATCATTTAAAAGCCCACCACTACTTCCAAGAAGGCTTTTTGACGGTAGAAATATTATCCACTGGCAAATGGACTTTTATGAAAGAAGATTTCACTTTATGGAACAAAAGTTTTGATTACGCTTCCCCGTTCAAAAACGGTTATGCGATTGTGGGTAATATCAATGAAGGCGTCATGGAATATCAATTGATTGACATCTTTGGCCTTTATGTTGGCAACCAAAAATATCATTTTGCGGATTACTTTTATGACGGATGGGCTAGAGTTGCCTATGGTGAAGTTGCTTCGGGTCGACTTGACGAAAGTTCCCTACGCTACTTCTTTATCGATCAAAGCGGCAATACCTTAAAAGATGAAACCAACAAAACCCTAATGTTTGATTATGCCCGCAATTTTAACGAGGGATTCGCTTTAATCGGTAATTACGCAGCTTATCCCGAAGGGGAGTTCCTCTACAAAGAATACAATATCTTAACAACCGACGGTACATTCCCTTATCAAAAAACTTGGAAATCCTTCATCCTCGGTACCGGAGGATACTTCCTTTCCGTAGGGGACCTCTTTGACGGTTCCGTTGTCCTAAATGGCCATCGGTTCGTAAATGCCAACTATGTGGGCAAATTGTTTTTCGATGACGATAATAAACCTTTCTTTTATGAATTGGAACTAACAAAACAAGACGGGACCGTCATAGCAGACAATCCGATCAACATTTTTAATTTCAAGATTACCCCTTATTACCAAAATAAAGCTTTGGCAAAAGTACACCTTGCCAATCAATTATATGGTTTAGTCGATACAAACGGAACCTACATTTTAGAACCGTTGTACCGCGAAATCTTCTACTAGGTGACCGTCATGATAAGACTGATTAATATCAATAAATTCTATCATTCCACATCGGAAAAATTCCATGCCTTAAAAGACATAAACCTGACGTTTGGACAACGAGGCATGCATTTTATTGTCGGTAAAAGCGGCTCCGGAAAATCCACTCTTTTAAATATTATTGGCGGTATCGACCAATATGATTCCGGCGACTTGATTATCGATGACGTATCGACCAAAGATTTTTCTTCCAAAGACTTTCACACCTACCGAAATTCCTATGTCGGATTTGTCTTTCAGGAATTTAATGTCTTAAAAGGGCTGAATGTCTACGACAATATTGCCATCAGTTTGGATTTGCAACACAAAAATCCCAAAGAATACCACAAAGAAGTCCAAGCCATCATAGATCGGGTTGGTTTAACAGGTTTGGAAAAACGCATGATGAACCAAATTTCCGGTGGCGAACGCCAAAGAGTGGCGATTGCCCGGGCCTTGATTAAAAACCCAAGGATTATTATTGCGGACGAACCAACCGGCAACCTTGACAGTAACAACAGTAAAATCGTCATGGATTTGTTAAAAGACTTATCCCGCGACCATTTAATCCTTATTGTAACACATAACAAAAAACTAGCCAATAAGTATGCAGATAGGGTGTTGGAAATTAAAGACGGTCGGGTAATCAGCGATACCGGAGATATCGAAACAGGCGAAACTCCTCTATCCTTAAAACCGATTACAACCCCCATTAAGACCAGTTTCAATTTAGCATTAAAAGCAGTTATGCTGTTTAAATATCGCTTTATTTTCATGATTCTGCTGTTTGCCTTATCGCTGACGTTTGCGGGGGTGGTGGTTAACCTATCGCTCGCCGATACGACGGGTGAGTATGCGGTATACCAAAAAACCTATGGCAACGAATATGTGGCGCTTCAAAAGAAATATTACAATAACAATAATATTGTCGATTCGGCGTTCTTTAGTTTTGAATATCCGCAGTATTACGAAATGTTTCACGATCCCAAATCCAAGATGAACGTCATCAAGGGCATGGATTTCTATATTCCGATTGATCAAAACACTGACCCCGAGAAGCTAAATCCTTTTTATGTCCCGGTCATTCAAAGAATTCATCTTTATGAAGGGCATAGCACCACTTTCATTTCTGGCGGTCTGGGAAATTATGCCAAACCGTATGCCATTATTATAACCGACTATTTAGCGGAAAACTTATTGTATCAAAATTATTTTAAAAATCCTAATTTGGTTGAATTAAACGACTTGCTGGGGCAAAGCCTCACTTATGATTATTTCGAATATCCTCTGGAAATCCAAGGAATCTTAAGGACCGATTACGATAAATACGCAGAGTTAAAGAAAATCGAAAACCAAGGCGACACCCGTAAAATGGTCGCTTTTACTGACAGTTTGATTTACTATAATTCGATTTTTGTCACTCAAGAAAACTATAATCGTATCGTTTCCACCGATAACATTAAAATGATTACCGATCAAATCATCTATAGCGTAAACGATCGGGTCGGTGTATATGATTCCATTTTAATCACCACGATTGACCAAGCACCGCAGGGAACCGATTCCATTGGTAACAACCCGACGAAACCTCCGGAAGGCCAACCTCAACAAATGGCCGTAACTACCGGTTTCTTGAAAAAGGTATTGGGTTTAACCGGGGATTTGCAGGAGTTGTACAATTATACCAACTTTAAATACCGAGCGCAACAATCTTTGGAAGACCCAGACCAATTCCAAGACATTGACGTTCAGACTCCCTTCTATGTCAATGGCAACGGTCGCATTCCGGTGGCAATGTCGTTTGTCGTAACTAAAGTAATTGAATATGAAGAACCCGCTATCTACATGCCATTATTAAGCGATACCGACGGCTTTAAGAATTATCTCAGATTATGCTATACCGATGGTGGCTTTATCACAATGATTATCAATGAAGACGCCCAAATTAACAGTAAACTCTATCGCATGATGCTTGATAACGACATTATCCTGGACAACCAAGCCTTCCAAAAGGTCATTTTGGTCGATAATTTTATCAAAGACAATATTTGGTTTTTTGTCGGCCTCTTCTTCGTTTTTGGCTTATTCAGCGTCTTATTCATTTTTAACTTTATCATTATCAACATCAAAAACAGCACCCGCGATATCGGCATCTATATGTCCTTAGGCTTTAGCGGCTTTAAGATTGCTTTGATTTACTTTTTCCAAGTCATAATCATGGGTTTAGCTTCATTTATCTTGTCGGTAATTACTACCTGGATTTTCCTCTTTGTCCTCGATTATCGTTTTACTCAAATCGCTTTAGTCGATTTGAAGATAATCAAAATGACCTTCTTGGGTATTTTGACTATCCTAGGCATTGCCACTTGCGTCCCAACGTTTGCCACCATCTTCCCGCTCATATCCTTAAGCAAAAAACATCCAATCGATGTTATCAAAACAAACTAGGAGGACCCCACGATGATTCGACTCGAAAATGTCAATAAGTTTTATCGCTCCGGTTCGGAAAGAATTCATGCGATAAAAAATTTCAATGTGACTTTCCCCAATCGTGGTTTAGTCTTTATCATTGGTCCGTCGGGATGTGGCAAAAGCACTTTACTTAATCTCTTAGGTGGTTTGGACAAAGCCGACCAAGGACATATTTGGATTGAAAATCGAACCATCAATTCTTTTTCCAAAAAAGAATTGAATGATTACTTAAACAGTTATTTAGGTTTTGTTTTCCAAGAATACAATATTTTAAAAGATTTGAATCTATATCAAAACATCAGCTTACCGCTCGAAATGCAAAAAGCACCCCGGCGGGAAATCAAAAAACGTGTCAAACAGATTTTGACGGAAGTTGAACTCGATAATTTGGAAAAACGCAAAGTTCACGAGTTGTCAGGGGGACAACGCCAAAGGATTGCGATTGCCAGAGCTTTAATTAAAAATCCCAAGATGATTATAGCGGACGAACCGACAGGTAATCTTGATTCGGAAACCAGCGAAACAATCTTCAAACTCTTTAAGAAGTTAGCGGAGGACCGCTTAATCATCATTGTTACCCATGACGAAGAATCGGCTTTCCTTTACGGCGACCGAATTATCCAAATGGAAGACGGTGCCATCGTCGCCGACAGCCAAGCGGAATTTAAGGGGGAAAGCATCGAACCGCTGCATTTGAAAAGAGCGCATGTTCCGCTAGGAACGAGCGTAAAACTTTCTTTAAAAAACATTTACAAGAAAAAAATGCGCTTTTTGATCATGACGATTATCTCGGCTTTAAGTTTAGCTTTCCTTTCGTTTACGATTGAACTAAAAGGCGATAAGTTAAGACAAAATATTTATACGGCAGTCGAAAACGGTTATCAATATACCGACATTCAAGCCAAAGCCAATTTACCGGAGGAATTTATCAAAGGCGACTACTATAAGCAATACCAAGGGCATCCGCTTCCCCAAAAATCGTATGAAACCTTGAAAGACTTGAATCCGGGGTTAAATATCCATAAGTATCAAGCGGTTAACATCGATATTTCCCTTGACAACTATAAAATCGCCCGTACCTATTATCCCGGTTACATTCATACAATCGTGCAATACGATGAACACAATCAATATAACTTGGTAGCGGGAAGACTTCCGGAAAAACCGAAAGAAATCTTAGTGACCGATTATTTAATCGACCATTTTGTCTATTATGACCGTTTGCCGAGATTTGACACGCCATACGATTATATCGGACGGCTTATCAATCTGTCTTTCCAAGACAATTACCGAATTGTGGGTATCGTGAAAACCGATCATCGCAGCTGGCTTCACTTTTTCCAAGACAGTGCCTATAACTCGCTTGATAAAACAAACTACGCTTTTCAAAACGAGTTTATGATGATGAATGCGGTTATTCTTTGGGAAGACGACTTCGAAATCGAAAAGATGACCCTTAGTTCCACTTTGGATTCCAGCAGATACTTATCGACCGGCAGTCTTTCGGTAACTGGTACCGACGATACCTATGCGCCAAAGAACTTCTCTTTCTCCAATGTCAACCAAAACATTTTGCATGCGCGCTACTATGGCTATATCGGAGGTTATCCGACTGCACCGAATTCCTTGTTACTGCCTTATTCGCTGGCGGAAATCTTGTTTGGAGTAACGATTAACAAAACAGACTTTAACCAAACGTATTTGATTTGGAAGAACCAAATAAGCCCTCATTCCCTTACCCTCTCCATCAATCAAGAAGGAATGGGCAAGGAACCCTTTGTCAAAGAATTTTCGATTTCCGGTTTATCCGATAGTCCTTATATCCAACTTGACAAAGCGTCTTACAGCGAACTATTCCGTTACTTGGTTCAAGACAGCGAAAACATTCTAGCGGAACTTCCAACCGATCCAAATCAAGCTTATCAATTATTTAATACAGCTTATAATAACGGCTATGTTCTCAATGTTTGGCCGTATCGCAACGATATCGATGCTTACACCATCGACCCCTTTGTCGATTTGATTACCAAAGCAGGCTTGTTTGTGTTTGCGGTATTCAGTATTGGGATTTTATGGACCATTACCACCTTGGATATTGTCGATTCTAAGAAGGAAATCGGAATCTTCCGGTCAATTGGTTTAAGCGGTTTTAGAGTATCGTTCATTTATATTTTTCAAACTTTTGTAATTAATATCGCATCTTACATCGCTGCTTTGTTTATGGGGGCTTATGCCATCAAATACTTTAATTCCAGCATTATGGATGAACTAAACCAAGTTCACTTATCGATGTTTATGCCGACAACCCGTTCGCCGCTTTACTTAATCGTCTTTTTAATCATAACAACAACCCTAGCCCTTTTCGTTCCCCTATATAAAATCATGTCGCAAAAAATCATCGATGTCATCAGTGAACGCGATTCCTTGTAAAAGAAAGACAAAGGCCTTAACCGTCAAACCGATTAAGGCCTTTTTTTATCGCCGTTTCAAAATGAATATTCCCGGTTTATTAATTTCCAATTGGCTAACCTCTTTTTGTACTTTTCGTTTACCATCAAAAATCATCGTAACCAAAGGGGCAAAATAAAACACTTCGGGTTCATAAGTATTGGAAATGATGACTTGAAGTTCTTCGGTTTCGTCGATCAGGCGAAAAGATAAGCATTGATTCGCTCCCCTTTTATCGAACTTGATGCGTTTTTCTACTCTTTCCCGTTCCGACATTCTAAAAAGCGAATACTCTTTGCGTAATGCTATCATATCGCTTAAGCTTTCCGTCAGTTCATCGTATTCCTTTTGGCGCGACCAATCAAGGGCGTTGATTTCATCGCTTGATTTGTAAGAGTTTTCCACACCCTGTTTGGTGCGTAAAAACTCTTCCCCCGCATGAATAAACGGTATTCCCTGACTAAAGACCACAAGGCCCAGCGATAATCTGACATAATCAATTTGTTCTTTTGGGGAAAAGTTCTTGCATAGAATCTTCATTTGATCATAGAACGTATAATTGTCATGACATTCCACAAAGTTTAGAGATTGATTAGGTGCTAAAAAGCGAAACTCGTCTTGACAAGAACCTTTAATCAAGTGAATAAATAATTCTTTTTCGATTTTTTCGCCCAAAGCATATCCTTTGGTGATTTTTAGCGGTGAGCCTTTTAAACCGTCACGGAACAAATCGTTAAAAAAAGCAATATTCTTAAGTTGCCAATAATTATGGTAATTAGCTGCTTTATGAGGTTCTAAAGTTGTCGGCATATCCCAACCTTCACCGTAAAGCATTATTTCGGGATATATTTGGGTTAGTTTTTTATCCATTTCTAAAATGGTGGTTGTGTCCATTAAACCCATTAAATCGAGACGGAACCCGTCGATTAAATAGTGGGTTGTCCAAAACATCAATGAATCGATGACGAAGCGACGCACCATGTAACGTTCGGTTGCCAAATCGTTTCCGCAGCCACTTGCGTTCGTTTTAAAGCCTTTGGCATCATAGCGATAGAAATAACCTGGAACGAACTTGGCATAAGAAAAGTTTTCCGAATCAAAGACATGATTATAAACAACATCCATATTTACTTTTATACCATTAAAATGAAGACCATCAATCATTTGCTTTAATTCGTTGATTGCCCCATAGGGGTTGTTTAAATCATATGCATACCAGTTCGACGGTGTATTGTAACTAACCGGATTGTAACCCCAGTTATAACCGGTTTCTTGATTAGTTTCATTCACCCCGCCAAAGCCAAATATCGGCAGTAATTGTACATGGGTAATTCCCAAACGCTTTAAGTGTTTAAGGCCTGAGTCGGGATAACGGCTGCTTGTTGTAATCATATCGAAGTAATAACTTCTTCGTTCACCGGGATTATTCAAAAACCGGTTAATCGAAAAATCTCTTAAATGCAATTCATAAATAATCGCATCGACGTAACTGCCGCTAAAGGGCGGCCTTTTATTTTGAAAAGCATAAGTTTTCTCCCAATCGATGACATAATTCATGGTAAAGTTGGGACTGGCGCTTATGCCATAAGGGTCTAAAACAGGTTCCAATTCTTGATTGACGCGAATTAAAAAGTAATAACCCCATTTATCAAGGTCGCCCGTTACTTTAAATTCCCAAACGCCTTTTCCCACATATTTCATGTGTTGTTGGGTTGTTTCACCATGAACCAAAACCAAGACCGCTTCTTTGGCAACCGGCGCCCAAATGCGAAAGACGGTATATTCTTTATGGTATTCGCAGCCAAGTGGTCCGTTATAAGCGGTTTCAAACTCAAAGCGCGGTGTACGGGTTATTTTTCCCAGTGATAAAGGATAAAAAAACGTTGGGCTTAAAAACACTTGATAATCGATATGCAAGTAAATAACCCCTTGAAAATGGGTATAAAGGTGAAGTTCTTCACCGTATGTTTCTTCCTTAAAAGGAATCAGGCGATATTTTTTCCCGGCGCCTCTTAAATAAATGGCATCTTTTTTGAAATTATGACTGGCAGGGATGATTAGTTTGATTGTTGAATAGTCCTCGAGATAGGCACCCCAAATAGGTTTCATGTTCGTAAAATCCGATCTACTTTCTTTATATCTTCAATAATAGGTAATTTTTGTGGGCACTTGGATTCGCATAACCCACATTCCAAACAAGTATCGATTTGTCCCGCATTTTGGTTTTGCAGGTAACGTCCATATGCTTTCTTAGCAAATTCTTGCAAACCGTAAACATTATAGTAAGTATACCATCCAAAGACTTGGTCAATTTTGATGTTTTGAGGACATTCATTGCAATATTTGCATCCTGTGCAATACAGTTCGCTAAACTTCTGCAATTCAGTTAAAGCTTGTTGGAGGTTGGTTTGTTCTATGTCAGTTAAAGAACTGAAATAATTGATAACATTGACGTTCTTTTCCAAGACGTCCATGTTTTCCATGCCCGATAAAGCGCAAGTGACATATGGATTGCTTAGAACAAACTTAAAGGCCAGTTCATAAGTGGCAATCGAACCTAAGTTTAGCTTTTCCCCTAAAACATTTTCGGGTGATGCCAAACGGCCTCCGCCTACTGGTCCCATGATTACGACGCCCAAACCTTGGTCGTGAGCATATTTAATCATCGCTTCGTTTTTCCGGTCCAGTAAATTGTATTGAACAAGCATTGAGGAAAAAACTTTGCCAGTATCGATAATGTATTTGATAACCTCAGGATTGTCATGGAAGGAAAATGATAGGTGACGAATCAAGCCTTGGCGTTTGGCTTCCATGGCTTCTTCAATAAGACCATGTTTCAAAACAACTTCGTCAAAACGTTTTTTGTTTAAGGCCCAAAAATGATAAAAATCAATATAATCGGTATCAAGCCTTGTTAAACTTACTTTTAACAAGCGCCAAAAGTCTTCCTTGGATTGAACTTCTTCCAAAGGGATTTTGGTCGATAGATAAACTTTATCTCTGAAAGGCTTTACCGCTTGACCTAAAGTGCTTTCGGAATTGGAATGGCAATAGTAAAAGGCGGTATCAAAATAATTGACCCCATATTCATATGCTTTCCGAAGCATCGGAACCGCCAAATCATTATCGATAAACCACTTGCCCTCTTTTTCATATTCCGGCAAACGCATGCATCCAAAACCCAAAGCAGAAATTTCGATACCGGTTTTGCCCATTTTACGATATTTCATTTTCATCCTCCTCATCGGTAACAATAATTTCTTGTTGCGAGAACCGGAATAATAGTGCCGTGGCAATGGATACTCCGATTAAAGTAACAATACCTATCACCATCGCCGCAAACATCGAGTAATCATCTTCTTCCATATCGACATTTCCGGTAGTGACGAAAATCGGTTGGTCAAAGCGGTTTTCTCCCACCATGTACGACCATTTTAAGTTTACCGTTCCGTAACTTCCGCTCACGACATCAAATTCCAACAAATAGTGAAATTGACCGTTTTCATCCGGTTCAAGGGAATATTCCCAAATGCAATTGGAATTGTCTTTGCCCCCGCCCCTTTCCCAATGGAAGGGGATTTCTTTGGTTCCATCCGAAAGCAAAACCTCAACTTTCAACATCGACATCTCTTCCAAAGTGTACCAGCGAAACGATAGTCTGGTGCGGGTTTTCCACAAGTCGGGACCAACCGCAACCTCAAAATCATACAACATGTTCCAACTTTCGGCTTTCACCTTAATTGGAGTAAACAACAAACCCAAGATGAATAAACAAGCGATTAATTTCTTCATCTTTTACCACGTCCTTTAAATTCGGAAAGACGCCGATTGAGATTGTTAAATTCGAAATTGCGTTTAATGACTATTCCCAAGGTAACAAGCAGTCCTCCCAACGCATGGATTAAAAGACACGTTAAAAGGAAATCCAAATTGTTAAAGGAAAACCATCCAAGCAAAAAGCCCATGAAATACATAAAAACAATTAAAACCAAATACGTGCATAGCACTTGAAAGAATAAGGTTATCCGGTTAATCCGATAAAAGAAATTAAGGCCAACGCTTACACAAAAAAGAACACCGGTGGAAAGAATCAAATCGGAAAATTGCATGATCTTTTGCTTAAAGACCAGTGATTGGATAATGATGTATACACCGAGGGTCATGGCAAAAAGAATCGAAAAAATCACCGATGATGTAGCTACAAAATGAATAAAATGTTTAAACCGATTGCTTTTCATCTTGATCCTATCCTTTCAATTTCTGTTTAAAATCATTGGCATACACGCGGGTAATAACCGTTTTTTCCCCATTGTCCAAAATAGCCATGATTCGTCCGTTAACCAAAGAACGAATCCGCTTAATTTTGGCAATGTTCAAAAGCATCGTTCGTGATGTTTGAATAAAAGCGGTTGGAAGTAAGATCGTGGCTAATTGTTGGAGTTTATAGTTTACCTCGTATACTTCTTTCTCTGTATAAGCAAAGAGGCGGTTTTCCACAACTTCAAAATAATAAATCTCATCTAAATTAAGAATCGTCGTCATACCTTCTTTTTTGCCAAGGATGCGGATGAAGTGATTATTGATCACTTCCGAAAGTTTGACAATCGATTCATCAATTTTGGGACAACGAATGGTTATTTCGGGTTCTACTAATTGTTCGTCTTCTTCGATTTTCAACTTCATGGTATCACCCTTTTCTTTAGTTCTTTCTGTCAATATTTTACCACATTTTGCGCATTTATCCTTTATGTTTAATAATTCTTTTTTTGTTCGCCTGCCAAAATAAAAAGCTTTCTTTATTCAAGAAAGCGGTTGCGATATTCGCATTTTTGGCACAATTCAAAATAAGCTTTACGGTCGCGAAAGCCTTGGAGAGCTAAAGTATATGCCGGTTCTTTCAATATACTGGCTAAATTGGTTGAAAAGATATTGCCTAATGTGGTGTTTCCGCTACAATCCAAGCAACAAAGGACCACGCTTCCGTCTGCCAAAATACCCAGTTGGGTTTTTCCACCCAAACAAGATGATTGAAGCGGGTTTATAGCGTTAGTAAGGGAAGGCCACTTAAATTCCGGTTCTTTTGATAAATAAAGTTTTTCTCCCAAAGTTTTGGGAAGTTGTTCCGGATTTAGGTTTAAGCCTAATTCTTTGTTTAGGAAGGCTATTACTTCATTGTTAAGCTTTTGGACTTGAGGTTTGGCCAAGTCATTCCAAAGCCGAAGTGACAGGATAAACTTGGGAAATTTGGTGTGTTCCTTCAAAAATGAACTTAGATTCGGTAAATAGCTTGCCTTTTGTGTTGGAGTCTGGGCAATCAGACTTTGAAGGGAAACATTTAAACGGTGTAAGGCAGGACTGTTAAACAAAACGCTTTTATACTTCGCCAGCAAAGTGCCGTTAGTGGTGATGTTTATTTTTACACCTTCTTTTTGGGCTATTTCCAAAATCCCCGGAAACTTACTGTGACAAAGGGGTTCTCCTTTAAGGTGCAAATACAAGTGATTGGTGAAAGGTTTCACCTTTTGAACGATTGTGTTAAACTCTTCCAAAGTCACCTCCTTCGGGGGAAGCGAAAAAGGCGTACAAAAAGGACAATCGAGATTACACCGATTGGTAATCTCGACATAAATCATTTTAAATTGTTTATTCATCTTTGTCGTGGACCTCGTAATTGACATCGACAATATTTTTCTTTTTGGTGTCTTTACTGTTTTGATCTTTTTTGGAAAATTTAAAATTAAGCGGATTTAGTTTGTAGTTTAAGACAATTACCACAATACCATAAAGGATTAATATTATCCCCGCTACGCCAATCAAAATCGAGATAAACGAATCGAGTCCCAAAATTATCAAAAACAAAGCAAAGAAAAACTGACCGATGTTGTTTCGAAAAGATGCCCACTTATGAGATGAAGTTAAAGTATCAATTAAAAGTGGTATAAGGATTATGATACCCCAAATGGTCGAAAGGATATCGACGCCCCAAATCAGAACTCCAATTCCCAAAAAGATGAGAAAAAACGATTTGGCGACCGTCAAATCAAAACCTTCGTTATCGATTTTCGAGCCGTAAATAGCTCCGGGCAAATTGATAAAGATTAGCGATACACCAACAAAGATACTAATGATGGACTTAAAAAAATCCTTCGGGATGACAAGCATCAAGACACCCATAAGAATAAAAATAATCGCTTCGGTTTGAATTTTATAACGTTTTAATTTCATACCTGTCACTCCAAATTTCTACTAATTTCATGTATGTATCAACAAGATTTTTTATACCAATAATTTGAAAAAAATTTTGTCGAATTTTTTTTAGTCTTTTAATAATTCAGGATTTTCTACCATAAGTTCAATAAAGGTTTGGGCAATTTCCGGGTCAAATTGGGTGCCCGAACAGCGTTGGATTTCTTCCAAAGCAGCCATTTTGGAAATCGGTTGACGATAGGAACGGTATTCCGTCATGACATCGTAAGCATCGATAACCGAAATCATCCGGGAAAGGAGGGGAATTTCTTCGCCTTTTAAGCCTTGAGGATATCCCGTGCCGTCCCATCGTTCATGGTGACAGAGGATTAAGTCCGCTATCGGCATCAATTTCGGTGAAGCCATCGCAATCCGGTACCCCGCATTCGGATGCTTTTTGATTTCTACCCATTCTTCTGGGGTAAGTTTTCCCGGTTTATTGAGAATCTTTTCATCGATGGTTACTTTGCCGATATCATGAAGGGCAGCTAAGAGTTCCAAAGAGTTTAGTTCGTTTTCGCTTAACTCCATCTTTTCCCCCAATAAGCGTGACAACTTCTTGAGCCGTTCCGCGTGCGCTTCGGTTTCTTGACTCTTTTCGAACATCGTCGAACTGATCAAGGAAAGAATCGAACTTTGGGAACTGGCGCGTTCTAAAAGTTTTCTGCGATACATGTAGTCTTCGGCTACCCGTTCAATCTCAAGCAAATCTTGATCCGACCGATATTTAGTGGCATAACCTAAGGAAATATTGATATATTCGAGGTCATTATGGATTTGATTGTTGTCTTGAGCACATTCTCTTTCAATCGCCTTTAACATTTCATAAGCTTCGGTTTCAGCGGTTAAAGGCAAAATAAAGGCAAATTCGTCCCCGCCGATACGCGCCAATACATCGCCTTTGCGACAGAAACGTTTGAGAAGATTTGTGGTGCGAACAATTAACGCATCTCCCGCCGAATGTCCAATCGCATCGTTAACGATTTTTAAACCGTTGATATCGACCAACATGATGGTTAGCGGCAAATAAGCGTCTTCATCGTAGGTTTTCTTGCATTGTTCAAAATACATTCGGTTATGAATGCCGGTTAGTCCATCCCGATAGCTTAAGTATTCGATTTCCGCTTGGCGTTTCTTTTGTTCGGTAATATCGATAATCAAACCTTCCAAAGCGGTTACTTCGCCGTTGGAATCGTATACCGGTTGCCCTTGTTCAAGCACCCATTTTTCTTCGCCGCTGGCGGTGATGATGGTGAATTCTTCGCGAAAAATGGTAAAGTTGCGCACTACTTCTTGCCATTTCTTCCACAAGTAACTGCGATAAGACGGTGAGATAATCATATTAAAGGATATGTCGCGATTATAAAGCAAACTTTCCTGGCGATAACCGGTTAAGTCGAAACATCCCTCGGAAACGAACGTCATTGTCCAATTTTGGTCGAAGATACAGCGGTAAGCCATTCCCGGCAAATTGGCAAGCAATACCGATTTACTGCGATTGCTTTCGTACAATTCTTGTTCGACTTTTTTCCGGTCGGAAATATCGTAAAACGTTATAACCGCCCCTGCAATCGCATCGTCATGTAAAATCGGGTTGACAAAAATTTCCACTATGATGGAACTACCGTCCGAACGGAAGAAAACTGTTTCGGTATTTCGGTAACTTCGGCCATATTTTAAAACTTTTTCGATGACGCTTTCGTCAAACTTATATTCGACCCCTTCTTCGGAAAAACTGAAGAAATTGCTGATGTGTTTACCCAACATATCGGCTTCCGTTAACCCCAATTGGGTGAGGCAGCTGGCATTCGTAAAGGTGCAATAGCCCTTTTCATCTACCCCAAAAATGCCTTCCGTGGTAGTGTCCAAAATTGAACTTAACAGTTCTTCCCTTAAGGTTAACATATTTAAAGCCCGCTTTTTATCGGTAATGTTGCGAGCGATGCCGATAAAAGCAACCGCCATTCCCATATAGTCAAACGAAAATTGCACGGTATGTTCTAAGATTACAGTTTCGCCGTCTTTCCGGATGTGTTCGAGTTCAAAGGTCCGTACAATATTACCGTTTGTGCCCAGAAGCGCTTGAGTTTTAATCTCTTCAAGGATGTTTAAACCCACTTCATTGGATTCCGGGGTAGTAAAGTCAGATAAATTAAAGTGGGAAATTTCTTCAACGGTGTATCCTAAAATACGTTCAATCGAAGGGCTAATAAATTGAATCTGGTGGTCCAAACTAAGGACCCAGACAAAATCGCTCATGCAATCAACAATCAATTTGTATTTGTTTTCGCTTTCTTTGACTTTTTGCATTGTGTCGGTAAGATCGCTTAACAAAACGATATAATGCGTTTCGTCAACCGGCGAAACCACAACGCCAAAATATTGGCTGCCCGCTGCATCGCTGATTTTAATTTCTTCGGTTGTTCCGCCTTGCTTCATAAGTTCAATAATTTTCCCCATCCAGTGGGAACTATTGTTTGTAAGAAAAACCTCTGATAATGAATGATTGATTAAAGCCGATTTTTCCTTTTTGGTTAGTCGAGCAAATGAAGGGTTGATATCGATAATGATATAATCAATGGCTTCACCTTGTCCATTGAATACCAACTCAATACACGCATAACCTCGGGGCGATTTATCGACAACAATTTTGTAGGTATTAGTATTCATTTTACCCTCACACTGTTAGTCAAGCCCAAAAACAATCAATAATAATATTAACAATAATAAGAATGCTTCAATTATTATTGTTTTGGCTGATCATATTTTATTTACTAACTTCTTTCATCAATTCGTCGACAGCTTGTTTAATTTCGGCGAATTCTTTTTGATTAGGTCTAAAAACAACTTTCACGCCTTCGCCAACAACATTTAAGCGTAAACCTTTTAAACGTTCCACAATCATAGGGACGCCTTCGCCACTCCAGCCATACGAACCAAAGACTAAAGCAGGTTTACCTTTATTGGTAAATGGGCTAATTAAACCCGTGACATCCCAAATCGGTTTTAAAGCATCACGGTTAATTGTCGGTGAACCGATTAATAGAATATCCGCTTCTTCGATTTTTTCGCCAAACATTCTCATATCGTGTTCAATTACATTGTAACTTTCAACATCAAGATGATAATTGTTTTCTAAATGGTCTTGTATGTAATCGGCAATCTGTCTGGTATAACCATAGGAAGTAACATAAAGGATTAATGCTTTTTTTCCTTCATAGCTTTTTTGCATACTCCATTTTTCGTACTTTAACATGATGTTTTGAATATTGCTTCTTAGGATTGGACCATGGCTGGTGGCAACCAGTTGCATATCCAAATCTTTAATTTTGTTTAACCCATCAAGCACAAAAGACTTAAAAGGCGAAAAGATTGCGTCAAAGTATTCTTTAACGGCTTGGTAATATTTCTTTGGATATGTGACCAAATCATCAAACATCCGTGGTTCGCAATAATGGGCGGACAAAAAGTCGCATGAGAAAAGGACTTTTTCTTCTTCACACCAGGTGAAGATGGAATCCGGCCAATGAAGCATTGGCGCAATAATCGTTTTGAGGGTCACCCCGCCTAAGTCGAATACCATGTTGTCTTTGGCAACAATCCCATTGAATTCTTGGTTGATAATCGATTTGATGTTTTTGATGCCTGCGGCACTGGCCACAATTTGAATATTTGGGTTAATTTCCAATATTTTCTTTATGCTGCCTGAATGGTCGGGTTCGGTGTGATTACAGAAAAGATAATCGACGGTTGCTAAATCAACCACTTCGTATAAATTGGCTAAATGATCATCCCAAAAAGTTTCATGCACCGCATCAATCAAAGCGGTTTTGGAATCTCCCTTTACCACATAGGCATTATAGGTCGTTCCGTATTCCGTAACCATGATAACATCAAAGATGCGTAAGTTGGGATTAATCACGCCGACAGAATAAATTCGATTTGTTAGTTTTAGTACTGACATAATTCCTCCTTTTATATGATATTATATCACTTTTTTACCCTTTAAAAAAGCAAAAAGCAAGGTCATCAGTAAAAAAAGGGAAAAAAGGTCTTACAAAAACCATATTCCCCCATAATAGATTAAGAAAATTTATTTGATTAAGTTGATTAAACGATTTAAGGAATCTTTAGCGTCCCCAAGCAACATGGATATTCCTTTGGTTTTATGATACATTGGGTTATCAATCCCCGAATAACCTGGTTTTTTATCATAATTGCAGATAATGACATGTTTGGCATAATCGACATTTAGGATTGGCATGCCGTAGATTGGCGTACCTACCGCTTCTCTTGCGGCAGGATTGACGACATCGTTTGCACCGACGATGATGGCGCATTCGCATGTTTCAAACAATGGGTTGACATCGTCCATTTCATACAACTTATCGTAATCGACGCCTGCTTCCGCAAGCAAGATATTCATATGACCAGGCATTCTTCCGGCAACCGGATGAATGGCAAAAATAACCTCTGCTCCTCGGTCTTCCAACATCCGAGCCAAGCGTTCCACCAAGTGTTGGGCTTGAGCCAAAGCCATACCGTAACCGGGAACAATGATTACCCTTTTGGAATTTTTGAGGAGTTTTTCCAAAAATTCATCGGTTACATCTTCCGGACTGCCTTCTTCTTGGAGTTTTTCTTGGATCCTGGTTGGAGTATCCTGGTTCAGGGGAATACCGATAAGAATATCTTTTAGGGGGCGATTCATCGCCTTACTCATAATTTGCGTTAAAACCAAACCGCTGGAACCGACAATGGAACCAATTGCGATTAACGGTATATTGGCAAGTGCCAATCCCGCTAGCGCTCCAGCCACTCCGCTTAAGGAGTTTAGCAGCGAGATTGTAACCGGCATATCGGCTCCCCCCACTCGGATGACAAAAACGATGCTGAAGAAGTTACTGAAAACCGTAACTAACAAGATTGTTACAATTGACGGAAACAAAATGTTTAGAATAATTGATGTCACCAATAATCCCAGCAACAAAATTGTAATAAGCGAATGTTGTTTTAAAATAACCGATTTTCCGTCAAGGATTTTGGCAAGTTTCCCCGCCGCAATCATGCTTCCGACAAAGGTAATGATTCCGACCGCCAACGCTAAAACCGCGGTGGTTTTTTCGAATAAGGGATAATCCGTAGTCAGATTAAAAATCGTAATGGCGCCGATTAAAGCTGAAGCGGCACCGCCTACACCGTTAAGCAAAGCTACCATTTCCGGCATTTGAATCATTTTAACCCGGTAGGCTAAAAGCAATCCAATAAATGATCCGATTGCCATACCGCCAAAAATGATGATTAAACCATGAAAACCGCTTTTGATGATATCATGGTAAACCAATACTAAGACAACTGCCAATACCGTAGCTATTGCATTAATCAAATTGCCAAGGCGCGCGGACGGAACTTTGCGCATTAAAGAAATACCCCATAACACTAAGACGGCTATAATTCCGCCAAAGAGATAATAAGATAATTCGCTCATTATTTATTATCTCCTTTCTTGAATTTCTTAAGCATCCGTTCGGTTACGAAAAACCCCCCCACGACATTAATCATGGCTAAAATCACCGATAACCCGCCAAACACATAGCTTAAGAAAATTTGGCCGTTCCTTGCTAATAGATCTGTAATTAACAAGGCACCAAGCAAGGTAATACCGCTTAAAGCATTCATTCCCGACATTAAGGGAGTGTGAAGCAAACTTGGCACTTGTTTGATAATCAAATAGCCAATAATACTAAAGGCGATAAATAAAAGCAATAAATAAATCCACTGTGGCATAATCTACTCCTTAGTGGAACCGCTTCATCGCATCAATGGTTCCTTCATGAACAATGCGTGTACCATCCGTTACAAGAATGGAGGAGGTTATTTCATCATCCGTATCAAGGACGACTCGGTTATCTTTTACCAAATAGTGCACTAGATTATAGACGTTTTCCGCAAACATTTGCGTGGAGCTGCTTGGCAAATATCCCGGAATATTTTTAATGCCGATAATCTTAATGCCTTTGACGGTAGCGGTTTCCCCTGGGAGGGTGCTTGCGCAGTTTCCGCCTTGGTCAATCGAAATATCGACAATGACCGAACCCGGGTTCATCATTTCCAGCATTTCTTCGGTAATCAATATCGGTGCCACATGACCGGGAACTAATGCGCTAAGGAAAATAACATCCATTTTACCGATAACTTCTTTTAAGACTTCTTGTTCCTTTAAAAGCCATTCGGTTGATAAATCTTTCGCATAACCGCCTTTGCCTTCCACAACGTCTTTAGGAAATTTTAAATCGATGACTTTGGTACCTAGGCTTTGAGCTTGCTCATTAGCTTCGCCGCGAATGTCAAGCGAATGAACGACCGCGCCTAGACGTTTTGCGGTGGCGATGGCTTGAAGTCCTGCCACTCCTGTTCCGATAACCAAAACATTGGCTGGGCGAATCATACCGACAGCGCTAAAGATTTGCGGAACAAATTTGGCTAGTTCGTTAACAGCCATAATCATGCCTTTGTAACCCGCGCATGTGCTCATAGAGGTCAAAGCATCCATGCTTTGTGCCCGGGAAATCCGTGGAATGCCATCAAGAGTTAAACCGATAACGCCTTTTTCCGCAAGCTTATTAATCATTCGGTGGTTAACTGGAGATGCGGGATGCAAGAAAGTTATCAAATATTGTCCTTTCTTCATCATGTCAACTTCGTGTTTGCCTTTTTGATGATTGAAAAGCGGTTCTTTTACTTTCAAAATCAAATCGGCTGTTTGAAAAATTTCTTCGACATCAGAAACGATTCTGGCACCGGCTGCTTGATACTCTTCATCGGAAAAATATGAAGCAGAGCCCGCACCGGCTTCAACCATAACTTGATGGCCATTTTGAACATACTTCTTTACGGTTGTTGGCGTAGCTGCAACACGATTTTCACGTTCCATGATTTCCTTTGGAATTCCAATAATCATATAATCCTCCATCTGATTGATTAAAATATATTTGTACATATATTTTACACCATTTGGTGTTTTTTTTCCACAAAACTATTAAGTTTATTAAATGTAAAAATATAAAAATATAAAAAAAAGGATCGAGTAAAATTTACTAGACCCATAATTTCAATATTATCCAAAAGCGACATCAAGAATCATCATAATGATAAAACCGGCCATAAACCCGAAGGTACCCATATGGGAATGTTCGCCCAAACGGGCTTCCGGGATTAATTCTTCTACTACCACGAAAATCATTGCCCCCGCCGCAAACGCTAATGCCCAAGGCATGATCGGTGTCAATACAGCAGCTAAAACTACCCCAATTAAACCGAAGAGCGGTTCAACCGCTCCGCTTGCCATTCCATACATAAAAGCGCGGCGTTTGGTGGATCCTTCTTCTTTCATCGGTAAAGAGATTGCGGCACCTTCCGGAAAGTTTTGTAATCCAATTCCCAGCGCAAGCCCCACCGCTACCGCCATTAAACCGGGGTCTCCCGGGTTTTTGAGGGCTAAACCAAAAGCCAGACCAACAGCCAAACCTTCGGGGATATTGTGTATTGCAACAGCTAAATATAATAAGGTTTGCCGTTTAAAGGAAGTTGGCGGACCTTCAGGGTCTTTACTGTTCATATGAATATGCGGGATGATACGGTCAATTAATAAGAGGAATAAACCACCTAAAATAAAACCGATGGTCGCGGGAATCCACGGGATATTGCCCATTTCTTCGGCTTGTTCCATTGCGGGTAATAAAAGCGACCAAATTGAAGCAGCGGTCATTACTCCTGCCGCAAACCCCAGAAAGATTCTTTTAAAGTTAACGCTAAGGTCCTTTTTGACAAAAAAGACACAAGCAGCTCCCAATGTGGTAGTTAAAAAAATGAATAGAAGGCCAAATGTTGTAAGTAAATAAGGATTGATACTTGTCATATTTCACCTCTTGTTAAAAATATCATACCTTTATTTAAAAATTGTGTCAATCAATTTAATAATAAGAAAAGAGGCACAAAATTATGCCTCCAAAATCAACTTCTGTTTTGAATTATTGAACGTTATAGCCACCGTGTTGTTTCATGTATTTAAACAATTTTTCCCCATGTTGTTGTTCTTCTTTTTGAATATGATTCAGAGCGTCTCTAATTTCCTTTTGTTCACATTCAAAAATCACGGTATCGTAAACACTTGATACATATTTTTCGTTATTAAGTAAATCTTGACATAAATCGATATCTGATTGAACGGCTTTTGTGGCAGATGTTGGGTTTTGTCCTTTGGCAGGTCCCCCCCACAAGGTGTTACTGTTTTGTCCGGTTTGAGCGTTTTGACTGCTTTGATTCATCGAAGGAACGTTTCCTGCAAGAATTTGGTTCACGGTTTCCAGGTGTTGTCTTTCATGGCTAAGCAGTTCGCCAAAGGTCTGTTTTAGAGCAGGGTCGCTTGCCCGGTTTTGTGCTTCGGTGTATTTTTTGATGCACCATTCCTCATGACTTTTTAAATCTTGTAACAACATTTGCTCTTTTTGCGTTAATTTAACAACCATAATTTCGCCTCCACCGATATTATGAGTAAAATTAACCAAATTATACAAAAAAACTATTTACAAAAGCCTTCATAAAAATACATATTATCAAAACCAAACCTAAATAATAATATCAAACAATTAAGCTTTGGAGGTTAATTGAATGGATGAATTAAATTTGTCATGGAAAGGACATCTCATCTTAACTGTTCTATTTGGCCCCATTTGGGGTGGTGTCATCAGAATCCTCAGGGGAAAAGTTGTCATAGGGGTATTTTACATGCTAACCTTAGGCTTTTTCGGTATTGTGTGGATCATAGATATTTTGACCATTATCTTTAAACACAATATAGTTTTTTTAGCAAAATAAAGCTTTCAAAGATATTTTTAATGCGTTTTTCCGTCAAATATGATATAATTAGGCATAATTCGACAAGGCAGGAGATATTATGTTTATATTTGACGAAAAACTACGCACCTTTGAAATGTTTTCTTTATCTCATTTATTAGTAGTTCTGTTTGTTATCAGCATTATTGTCCTAATAATTACTTTTAGAGAAAAACTAAAAAAGCATTCATTATTTGATATTTTCTTTCGTTATGGCATAGCGATAACCATGTTATTCATGGAATTTGTCTTCATCCTTTGGACTTTAGTCCGAGGGGAAGCCAGTTTGGATTTGTTGCCATTTGGCTTATGTGTTATTTCCATGTATCTTACTTCGATTACCCTTTTAACCAATAATGAAAAACTATTTAGGGTTGTTTTCCCTTGGGCGGTTACCGGAGCGGTATTGTCCTTAATTGTGGCAAATATGAATTATGAATTTCCTCATTTTCGCTTCTTCCACTACTTCTTCAATCACGCTTTCTTTTTAATCGCACAAGTTTACTTTGTTTTCGTAAAAGGGTTTAAAATGAAATATAAGCATTTGTTGATATCAGCAGGAATTTTAATCGGCATCGCTTTTATCCTTTATTACATAAACAAAGCCCTTGGAACCAACTATATGTTTCTGGCTCAACTTCCAACCGAAGTTGAAGGCATGTTTTCTTGGCTCGGCAATCTTTGGGTATGGGGATTTGGTGTTGCCATCTTTATTCTTTTCAATTTCTGGTATTTGCTTTTCTTTAAACTCCCCGAAGCAAAATTGTTTGAAGCAAAACGCGCATATGAATAAACACATTATGGCTTGTATCAAGTTTATTGAGCAAGCCTTTTTTTTAAAAAAAAAGGTAGCATTTTTTTGCTACCCAAAGGGATAAAAACAAATCATTCTTTGGTTTTATCCTTTATTTCTTTTTAAAGTTTGAATCAAAATATCAACTAAACCTTCAAGATAATTTTGATCTGTTTCGTCGAAGCGGTTTACCGAGTAAGAATCAAGATCAAGAACGCCAAATAGTTCATTGTCAATAATTATTGGAACAACAATTTCGCTATTGGAAGCACCATCGCAAGCAATGTGTCCCGGAAACTGGTGAACATTTGGAACAACAATGGTTTTTCTAAGACTTGCGCAAGCCCCACAAACTCCCCTGTTAAACGGTATTACCGTACAAGCAACTTTACCCTGAAAAGGGCCAAGCACAAGTTTTCCTTCATGGTTTAAGTATATCCCGGTCCATGAAATATCTTCAAGCATTTGGTGGATTAAAGCCACAAAATTGGCCATGAGCGAAATTTCATATTCGGTATCACTTAAAACCGCAGCCATCAGTTTTAAAAGTTCTTGATAAGTTTGTTGCTTTTTCATTTTACATTCCCCAAAATATCCAAACTAAGATGTACCCCGAAATAACCGCCGCAAGCGTAAATGGTACGCCGATTTTGGTAAATTGTTTGAATGATACTTCGTAGCCTTCTTTGCGTAAAATACCGATACCGGTGATATTAGCGGAAGCTCCAATTGGCGTTAAGTTGCCGCCAAGGGTGGAACCAACCAATAGACCGAAGTATAAAACAGTGGCGGATGACGGATCAAGGTTGCTGGAAAGGGTTCCGATGACCGGAAGCATCGTTAAAACATACGGAATATTATCGATAAAGGCGGACAATAATACTGATACCCAAACAATGACTGTATAAATTACAAAGACATTGCCACTGCCAATTTTACTGATAATATCGGCGATGGCATCGATAACGCCGGCTTTACTGATACTGGCGATGACAATAAATAATCCCGCAAGCAAAAGAATCGTAAAATAATCAATCGATTTAACGACTTCGGTAACGGCTTTAAAATTCTTGGTTTTTAAGAGTTTCCAAAGGAGACCTAGGATTAAAAGCGCCATGCAAATAAGGCCGTTTTTGTGATTATCAACAAAAGCATTATTAAAACTTAAAAATGATGCAACAATCAATAAACCAATCATTCCGACAAGAAGGTAGGTTGGGAATAAATGATTAACTTCGGTTCTTGGACCTTTGGCAATTCTTTGACGTTCATTTCTAAAAAGGATTAATAGGACAATTGAGGCGGCAATTGCACCGGCTTGCACAACAAAGAATAAACCTGGTCGCCCTTCGTACCAGAAGAAATCAAAGAATGTCATATTAAGCTCGCCCCCCAAGAGAATCGATGTAGTGTCACCGACCAGGGTAGCGGCGCCTTGCAAGTTCGACGCAACGGCTATCGACAAAATGATTGGTACCGGGGATATTTTTAACTTTTTGGCAACATCGATTGCCACAGGAGCAACCATCAAAACGGTTGCCACATTATCAACGAAAGCGGAAATTATCCCTGAAAAAATCGCCAGCGCCACAATACACCATTTAACATTTGGCACTTTCTCGATTATGATATCGGCTAAAAGGGCAGGCATTTTCGATTCGATGAATAATCCGACAATTCCCATTGTCCCGGCAATCATCATCAAGACATTAAAGTCAAGGGAACCGAGGATATCCTTTACCGGCAAAATTCCGACAATAATAAATATGGCTGCGGATGCTAAAGCAATATATGCCCGGTATTTAGGAAAAGATAATAGCAGGCCGTAAGTTGCCACAAAAATTACTAATGCTAAAGCCATGGTAAAACCCATTATGAAAACCTCTTTTCTGTTATATTATGTTTCTTGCTTTAAAATCTGTGAAAAGGTTCAAGCAATATTCCATAAAATTATATCATTTTTTAGGGCCTTTTCATAGTGTTTTAATAAAAGACTTCTTGGGAAACACGAAAATAAAGCAAATAAGTTAAC
>DUPC01000061.1 GCA_012838545.1 Acholeplasmataceae bacterium | reverse complement strand
TTTTGACATTTTTTTATTTATTTTTTATGGACAATTTGACCATCGACAAGAACTAGTTTTGCGATAGCAAGGTGATGAAACGGATTATGACTCCAAATTACGATGTCCGCATCCTTCCCAACTTCAATGCTTCCCACCAAGTGGTCGACATAGGAAAGTTTTGCGGCAGAAATAGTAACGGCTTTCAAAGCCTCCAAAACCGGTAAACCCGCCCTTACAAACCGACCGAGTTGCAACATCGTATGTTGCAATTCCACAACCGGATGGTCAGTCATGATGGCAAAAGGAATGCGGTGTTCGTGAAGGATTTTCGCGGATTCGAATTCTTTGTTTTGTACTTCCGGTTTTGTCCGGCTGCACAAGGTCGGACCGATGATGCAGCTGACTTGATGTTTCTTTAAGGCTTCCGGAATCAAATAACCTTCCGTGCAATGATCAATGGTGCCTTTCAAACCAAATTCTTCCATGATGCGCACCGCCGTCATGATATCGTCTGCTCTGTGAGCATGGATTTTGACCGGCATGCCGTCAAAGACACGCATCAACGAATGGAGTTTTTGATTGTATTCTGGTTCTTTGACATCGGTTCTGCCTTCTCTAACTGCACCTTCATAATTTTTAATTTTTTTCCGGTATCTGCGGGCTTTTTCAAGTTGTTCGCGAATCAAGGCCGCTGTAGCCATTCTGGTAAAAGGAGTTTGATTGCGTCCTCCGTAAATCTTTTTGGGATTTTCGCCCAATGCCATTTTCATGCAAGCTTCCGGAAGAATCGCCATCTCTTCGATGGTTTTTCCGCGCACTTTCAAGACCGTGGATGTTCCGCCAATCGCATTGGCGCTACCCGGAGCCACATGTACACAAGTAACCCCATGAGACAAGAGTTCCTGAAGACTTGGTTCTAAAGGATTAATCCCGTCTAAAGCCCTTAATTCCGGGGTTACCGGATTGCTCATTTCATTGGTATCGTTGCCTTCTTTAAAAACCTCTTCCATGATTCCCACATGGCAATGAGGGTCCACAATTCCTGGAGTAACGTAACGGCCCACTGCTTTGATGACCGTAGCCCCCGGATAATCTTCCACATTAATAGTTTTGCTGATTTTTGCAATTTTGCCTTTATCGATTAAAATATCGCGATATTCATAATTAATATCCGCCATCGACAATAGATAAGCTTTTTTTATGATTATCATCTTTTCACCACCTTTTTATTAACGATAAAAGAAAAACCAAATTAAGAAAAAGAGTAGACCAAAAAAAATTATAAGAATCGGCAAAAACGTAAGTAATGCAGCAATCACCATCGCAAGGAAATCCCCTTTTTCAAGGGGAGTTTCCTTTAATTGCTCCATCAGTTCTTTCCGTTCTTCTTTGGTCATTTTCTTACGCGAGGTCTTTTGTCTTTTCATAGTAATGACACGCCACAAAGTGCCCTTTCGATACTTCTCTATATTCCGGTTTTTCTTTAGCGCAGTGCTCGGTTGCCAGAGGGCAACGGGTGCGGAATTTGCAACCGGAAGGCGGGAAAATATTTGATGGAATATCACCTTCGAGAATAATCCGTTTTGGTTTATTCGGATCATTGTCGGTGGTTGGGATGGCGGAAATGAGCGCCTTGGTGTAAGGATGAAGCGGATTTTTGTACAATTCTTCCGATTCAGCCAACTCAATTAAATTACCAAGATACATAACGCCAATTCGGTCGCTGATGTATTTGATGACGCTTAAGTCATGCGAAATGAAAAGATAAGTGAGATTGCGCTCGCGTTTCAAATCACTTAACAAGTTCAAAATTTGCGAACGAATCGAAACATCCAGCGCGCTTACCGATTCATCGCAGACCACAAATTCCGGCATTAAGGCGAGGGCTCTCGCAATACCAATCCGTTGACGTTGACCGCCGGAGAATTGGTGAGCATAACGGTGAATCATATAATGGTCAAGACCGCAACGCGCCATTATGTCAATTACGTAATCCTCAAGTTCTTTGGTACCTTTTTTAAACATGCCGTGTTCGACAATCGCTTCTTCGATTGTTTGGCCCACTGTTAAGCGTGGGTTCAAGGAAGAATAAGGGTCTTGGAAAATTATTTGCAAGCGTCTGCGCAGATCTCGCATCTCTTCTTTGGTTAAACGGCTCAAATTAATGCCGGTTTCCAAATAACCGTCTAATTTAACAACGTATTGGTCATCAATCCGTTCGGTTATTTTCAAGATTTCCTTGCCCCGATAAGATTCGATTTCTTTGGTCAAATCTTCCATTCTTTTGGCAAGAACGGTTCGACGCGACTTTTTCTCCTTGATTAATTCTGCAAGATTATGGTTGGTTGGAGCAAGTTTAAGCTTTTTTTCCAATCCTGCCATTTCTTGTTTTAAAGTCCAATCTTCCCGATGGGTCATTTCACGTTTCAACATAAGGTCAGATATCTTGGCGATATCTTTTTCCAAAATAAGCGCCCCGCAAGTCTTGCTTGCTTCGCGCAGTTGACGCGACGATTCTTTTTTGAATTCCTTGGATTTCTTATGGAGGCGCGCCAATTTCTTTTCATTTTTTAAATCTCGACCAAGCACCGAAAGGTCTTTTTCTTTTTTGGCTAGTTGTTTTTCCAAACCAAAGAGCGGTTTATAACGATTTGGTTCGGAATGCGGAAGTTTTTTGATAATGGAATAAGTAATCGAATCGATATCCCCGGTTTCTACCATCTTAATAATAGCCAAAATTCTTTGTTTTAACAAGTGATTTGATGCTTTTTCTTTGGCGCGATTTAAGGAATTGTTCAAATTAGCAAGTGCTCTTTGAAACTGTTCTTTGGAAGATTCAGCGGTGGTGTCTTTTTCCAACAATTTCAAATAACGTTCATATGGTTTTAAAACCATGGCAAAACGGCGGTCGCCGGCAATTAACAAAGAAACCTCATCCAAAGGACGATTGTCTCTAATTAACCTTTCAGCTTCCAAAATTACTTTTTCCCTTTCTTTGTCCTCAATTTTTTCGATAATATCTAAGAGGTTTGCCACTACATTCCTTTTGCATTCAGCAATTTTTTCTTTAATCGAATTGATTTCCTGTTTGATTTCCTCACGTTTTGCATCAACCAAACTCAAATCATCGCCTTCATGAGTAATATGCATTCGGGCTTTGAGTTCTTCGATTTTTTCATCAAGTTTATAAGTTTTGTTAAATGATTTGATTGCTTTTGCTTGATATTTAGGCAGTTTTTTAATTTCGTGAATTACGTATTGGGGATTCAATTCTTTTAAAGAGACACCGTAATATAGTACACTGCCGCTTGTAGGCGGATATAATTGCAAGATGACGCGTCCCAAGGTTGTTTTTCCACAACCCGATTCACCAACAAGACCAAATGTTTCGCCTTTGTAAATGGTTAAAGTGATATCTTCGGTTGCTTTTACCGATAACTTGCGACGGTCAAAAATAGAAGTCCGTTTTAATGGAAAAAACTTTTTTATCTTTCTAACTTCAATCAATGGTTGCTCTGTTCTATTCATGTCGTTCACCTCGTTTAGGGTATAAGCATCTTACTTCATGTCCCTTTTCAACTTCAACCATCGGTATTTCATCTGCCCGACAACGGTCAGTTGCGTATTTGCACCTTGGGGCAAACTTGCACCCTTTCGGCAAATCAAGCGGATGAGGAACGGAACCCGGAATAACTTCCAATCTTCCTTTATCGCTGGTAAGACGCGGAATCGATGCCATCAAGCCTTCGTTATACGGATGGGAATACTTTGGACTGTCCGCAAAAATCACACTCTTTGGCGCAATTTCCACCACTTGCCCGCAATACATAACCGCTACATCGTCAGCCATTTCGTTGATAACCCCTAAGTCATGGGTAACGAAAATGATGGAGGTATTGTAGGTTTCTTTGAGTTCGTTCATCAGTTTCAAGATTTGCGCTTGAATCGTAACGTCAAGGGCGGTTGTCGGTTCGTCCGCAATCAACAGCTTTGGCCTACAAGCCAAAGCCATCGCTATCATCACCCTTTGACACATTCCGCCTGATAATTGGAAGGAATAATAATCAACGACTTTTTCCGGGTTGGAAATTCCAACGTCCGCCAAAAGTGAGATAGATTTTTGCAAAGCTTCCTTTTTGGTCATCCCTTGGTGAAGCCTTAACACTTCGCCGATTTGGCGTTTTACCTTAAACACCGGGTTTAGACTTGTCATCGGTTCTTGGAAAATGACGGAAATATCGTTACCCCGAACTTCTCTTAGTCTTCGTTCGGAGAAGGTAGATATCTCTTCGCCGTTAAAGTATATTTGTCCTTCGTGGATTTTTTGGTTTTCTTCAAATAACTTTAAAATTGACATGACGGTTACGCTTTTGCCGGAGCCGGATTCACCAACGATGCCCAAAGTTTTGCCTTCTTTAAGGGATAAACTGACACCGTTGGCAGCCTTGATCAAACCGCGTTTGGTGGTAAAGTACGTATGTAGGTTTTTGATTTCCAATAATTTTGCCATCAAATTCACCTCTATCTCTGATTAGCCTTTGGATCCATGGCTTCCCGCAAACCGTCACCGATTAGGTTAATCGATAAAGCGGTAATGACGATAAATACCGCCGGTAGAATCCATAACCACCAATATTCTTGAATAACGCTTAGGTTTTGCGCACCCGTCAAAAGATTTCCCCAAGATGGTTTTGGCGGAACGACGCCAAAGCCGAGGAACGATAGACCCGCTTCGGTTAGCAAGCTTCCCGCATAAGCAACCGTTGTGTTAACAATAATGACATTGATAACATTCGGCAAGATATGACGAATAATAATGTTTTTTTCGCGAATACCAAGAGCCCTGGCAGCCGTAACAAAATCTTTTTCCCTTTCGGACAATATTTGACCACGCACAAGACGGCAAAGGCTAGGCCATGATAAAACACCCAAAATTACCATGATTAGATACATCTTTTGGTCCGACTGCATCCGATACCCGATAACCGAGGATAAGGTAATGGCCAGCGGCAAGAAGGGGAAGGAGTTGACAACTTCCGAAAAACGCATGATGATATTGTCAATCCATCCGCCGTAGAAACCGGCAATCAAACCAGCGGTTACCCCGATTACTAAGGAAATTAATACGGCAATCGCTCCGACGGTCATCGATACGCGTCCACCTTGGAGGATTCGGTGGAAGAGCGAACGTCCTTGCGAGTCGGTGCCGAAGATATATCCTTTGTTGCCCCAAGCATAAAGATTTCCTTCTTTATCCACCGCATAAGTATGGAATCTGCCAACATAAACTTTTTCGACAGTTTCTAAATCTTTCGGAACATCCAATTGATTTAGTTCGTTTTGACCCCAAACGACAAATTGTCCGTCAAATTTAACCGCTACCACATGGAGTAAACCCGCTTGCACATCGACGATTTTGCCGACTGTGGCTTCATAAGGAATATTGTTGATAACCGAGTTAGGATTTCCCCAAATCAAAAGCTCGTTGTTGCTGGTGAGGATGATACCGTTATCGGTGATGCCGGCAATCTTTTCAATATAAGTCATTTGCTTGCCCGCGTTCTGAATCTCGGTATGGAGTTCCTGTGTGCGGTTATAAAGTTGGGTGCGTTCTTCCAACAATTCGTCGAGATCGTCCTGCGCATCAATCATGTTGTCGCGGATAGTACCGAAGTTAGCTAAGGTTTGTTCGTATTCCAAACGCTTTTCCGCGGTTTCGAATGCTTCGTATTTTTCTTTCAACTCGTTATAGTTTTGTTCGTTGGCAGAAACGACCGCTTCCTGATTGAGCACACGATCAACCGCTTCCGCATACCGCGAAATCGGCGAATTTAACCAATCTTCCTCGTCAAATTGTTCAAGGAATTCTTGGTAAATGATTTCCCCGGTTAAAGGATTGTCGCCTGTATCAATACCATCAACAAAGTTCTTCATAGCACTGTTTAGAGCTGTATAGGCTTCTTCTTTAACCACATTGAAACTATCAAATTGGAAGACTGCATTGTTGTATTGCAATAAAGCATTAGCATAATTTCGACTTAATGTGGCAAATTCTGCCGGAACGGAACGGTATTTTTCGAGTTCGGATTCATATAGGGCCGTTTTTTCTTGCAATACTTCTTCAGCAGTTTGGATGCGGATATCAATATCCTTGATAAGATTAGGAACTTTTGCTTCCCAATCAATCAGCTCGGTTTCCAAGCGTTTTATGTCTTGGGCAATCATCTTAAGTCGTTCCGTATAATTTAACTTAAAATAAGGAAATTTTTGTGTTAAGTTTAAGGCAATGGTGTTTGCGGAAGGACCGTAAATATCTATACTGTTGTCCTCCCTTAAGATAATTATATGATGTCTAGCGTAAGTGAAATCTTTGATTGGCATTTTGTTATATATGGTATTTCCCAAGCGGTTGCCGTTAGAGGAAGTACTTCCCCAAGTATAAAGCCTACCGCTTTCGGTGAGAATACTGGTTACATTTTGGCCAAGTTCCATCTTTTTGATCGGATCGTTGGCAATGCCAATGATTGGCAATATTACTTTTTCCGTCGATATTCCGTTAATTTCCTGGCGGATTTTATTAAAGTTTGCTAAAGGTTTGCCATTTCCCGCGGTACGGATAGCGACGGAATAACTGCTGTTTTGGGTTTGTTGCGGATCGCCGTTTGGGCGATAGGTTATAACTTTATAACCAAAAGCGAATTGGTAATGAACACCGAATTTTAAGCCTTCGACAACCACAGAACCGGAAAATGGAACACCCATTTTTCCTTCTTCAGGAACTGTAATCGGGATTTTGGTTGTATCCGAATCATTAAATAAATTTTGGCCTAAAAAAGCGCTTCTGGTTCCGTAATATAAAATCAATGTATCTTCAATAATGACGTTATCATAATCCTGAATGGTATATTCCACCGTAACGTTTCTTCTTGAATCATCGTTGAACGAAACTTTTAATTCAATCGATGGGATGCGTTTGGTGGCTGTAAAAGTATATTCAAAATACGAAGTATCAAAATAACGTGCAATTGCTTCCCGTTCGGTTTTGTCATGAAGGGAAGATGCAACACTTTCGTCCCAAATCGGGATTTGCCCTTGTTGATGATTATTGGAACCAAGGAATTCAATTGATTGAACAGTGGCCGAAGCTAATTTTTTGGAAACAATCCAATTCTTGGTATCCAGGAAATAATCATCCACTTGACCGAGCGAATCGCTTGGATCGCCTTCGCCTAATAATTTTGTGTCCCAAGTAAGTTTTACCCAAGTTCCTTCATTTTTTTGGAATACTTCCTGAGATTCGCGCTTAATGTAATAGGAGCCATCTTCGCCTAAAGTGTTTAACGGATCGGAATTGCCTTGATACCAAATCGTACCGTCTTTGGCCACTTGGGCTTCGCTTGAAGAAAGATCAAGCACCATATTATAGCGCCATACATTTGTTGCTTCGGTTTCCACTACCGCCGCAACGTGGTCAATCCCCGCCGCAAGCAACTTGATATTCTCAGCAAACGGTTGCCATTTTTGCGCATCTTTTTTGTTGAAGTTCTTGGTGTTGGAACCCCAAGCATAGATATTATTTTGGTTGGAAATTGCTACCGAATAGGAGGAACTGCTTGCTATTAAACGAATTCCTTCTTTTTCCAATTTTTTAGGATATTTGAGATAGGATGTATTAGGAGGTAAATAGTTTTGCGCTCCTTCGCTGTATTTCTCGTCATACGGGAAAATAGCGGTAATTCCAAACGTTAAAAATAACATTAATAAAAAGCCACATAATCCAATCATCGCCAAACGGTTACGCAAGAAATTGCGAATTATCATTTTGGTTGGGCTCATGAGCGATTCTTCTTGGAGAATGTTTATCGCATCTTTGTGGCGACCAAACCCAAAGAGACGGATGAATAGATGTTTGATTGAAGTCCATATTTTGGTTAGCGTATTAGTCTTTTTCATCATCTCACCTACTCGAATTTAACCCGCGGATCGACTAAAGCGTAACTGATATCCATAACCAAGTTAGCGACAAGCGCCAAAATCGCATAGAACATATTCATTGCCAAAATCAGCGAATAATCGCGGGCATTTAACGCTTTAATTAACACAAAGCCGATGCCATTATATGCAAAGATTTGTTCGGTAATAGCCGAACCGCCGAAAAGTCCTACCAGGGATCCAGCCACAATCGTAACAACCGGAATTAAAGCATTTCTAAATGCATGGGAATATATAACAACTTTTTCTTTCAAACCTTTGGAACGGGCAGTTCTGATATAGTCTTTCTTGATTACCTCAAGCATAGCATTTCGAACAAAACGGATTGTTCCTGCCAAACTACCAATGGTCAAAGTAACAACCGGCAAGAAAAGGTGTCTTCCCCATTGGTACATATCAGAAAAGAACCCCCCCGCCAGATCTTCATAAGAAGGCATTTTTCCAAATGGCAAGCCTAAAAAGTCGGTTTTGATTTTCAATAAATAAATTAAACACAATCCAATAAAGAAAACCGGCATTGACATGAAAACCAACGAGGTAACTTGCCAAAAGTTATCGTATAAGGAAAAGCGTTTCACGGCTGATTTGATTCCCACCGGAATTGCAATTAAAAAGGAAAATGTTATGGTAAAAATGTTTAGGATAATGGAGTTTTTTAGCGGTTCTTTTAAAACATTTGTCACCGGCTGCATTCCCCCACTGGAGGTTGATACTCCTAAATCTCCGCTTAACATTTTGAACATCCACCTAACATACTGTTCTGGGAGCGATTTATCCAATCCGAGTTCTTTTATTAACGCTTCTTTTTGTTTCAAGTAATCTTGAAAGCTGGATTCACTGGAAGCTGGAGGCGTGCCCAACATCATATCGACTTGATTACCGGGCATGATTTTTACCATAGAAAACAGTAGAACCGAAATTATTATTATTACCGGGATTAGGGAAATGAGCCTTCTGATAATAAACTTTAACATTTCTTCCTCCTCAAATTATTAATTTTTTTGCTTCAATAAACAATAAGAGAGGGCACCAGGCCGCTCTCTTACGTTTTTTTTTGATTAGTACCTAGTTATATCTACTATGCTTCAACAGTAGCTCTAATAATAGCTCTTGCCCAGCCCCATGTTGGTGTTGTTTGTAGATCTTTTACACGGTTGTTGACTGCATCATAGTACTCGTTGGAGTATAGTGGAACGCTTGGTAATAATTCGTTCCAACGGATTTGGAATTGCAACCAGGCATTTGCGAAGTTACCTCTACCTTCTTCGGTAGCTTCTTGGCTTCTCATAGTTTCGATACATTCATCCAAGATAGCGTCAGCAAGTTGACATGAATTCAAGTAACTCTTACCTACCCAGACACTATGCCATGAATAATATGGATCGTATGGCGAACCGAATCCGCTTGCAAGGTTGAATGCATGGTAAACACGTTCGCTTTCGTCCATTGTATAACCATAGTAGTAATGGTTCAACAAGGTGTCGAAACCACCGTAAGTAACTGTATACTTAATACCAGCATATGCGCAGTTAACAGGTAGACGGAGAGCGATTAAGTCTGTAATATCGTTTTCGGTAGTACCGAAGTGGTTGACTTGGAGCATTTCGCCTTTCGAGTTGTAACGGAAATAGTTCTTATCTGGACCTGCTTTCGTTCTGTCGAATGGTGTTACACCGTCGGCTTCAAATTTCCAATCAGTTTCATCTAAGAAATCGTTGGCTTCTTCAGTATTCAAGGAGTATTGAATCAATTGAGCTTCCAACTCTTGACGTTTTTCTTGATACATCCATTGCGATAAGCCATAAGCACCGTTTACAAGCACACCATAACCGCCGAGGATTTCTTGGACGAATTCGTTACGGTCAACTAGCATACCGATAGCTTGACGCACCTTAGCTTCTTTGGTTGGACCGAAGTCGCAAGCGAAAGCAATCATACCATAACCGTTACGGCTGTATGTAACAGGGTAAGCAGTATCGGATGTTTTCAATGCTTCAATCTTTTCGCTTTCGATTACACCGGCAACAATATCAACTTCGCCGGCAATTACTTGGTAAACGTCTGTATCTTGGTTAATCCATCTTTGTTCGATGACATCAACCATTGGTGCATAACCTTCACCGTCAGTCTTGAAGTAAGGGTTCTTTTCCAAACGGACAACTTGGTTCTTGAAGTAGATGAAATTATATGGTCCGCAAGATACCGTTGGGTTGAAGCAATAAACGTCTTTAACCCATTGTGCGCGTTCGGCAGTAAAGCCTGTCAAATATGTGCCTTGGGTTTCTGGATCGGTTACCACATCGGCTTCCGGTGCATATACATGCATTGGCGCAGGAGTTAAGGCTACCATGGTTGTTTCATAGAAGTATGGTAGGTTTTCACCGTCAATGATTAGGTGGAATTCATATTCACCAACTAATTTTGCACCAACAAAGACAGGAGTCGATGCACCTTCTGGTTTAGGTGTATCAGGATTGCGGTAATCAGCATAACCCAACAATTGGTCACCAGTAGTAGACGAAGCTTTAACATCCGCCCATTGTTTGCTGGCAGTGAATAGTAAGCTAAATATATAATCTTTAGCTGTAATTTGTGTGCCGTCATTCCACTTGAGATCTTGTTGTAGTTTGAATTTGAATAATTTGTCATTAACATCTTTCATTACCGGATTGCCGTGTTCGTCAAGTACAGGCTCGTAGTAAGGTTCACCTTCTTCATCAAATTTGAGAACCGTTTCAGGAACTTGACGGGCAGGAAGCATTTCGGTTTCTGGTTCTTCAACTAAAACAGCTTCAGTATCCCAAAGGAAGTTTTCGCCAGGTGTTGTCCATAGCGTCGAGTAACCGTGAATGAGGTTACGGATGGATAAGTCGTAAGAACTGTTACCGAAACCGGCGATGAATAGACCGTTCATTTGCGGCGTACCGACAACAACTTTAACCTTACCGGTATCGTCGAATGTTGGAACGTCTTCTTTAACGAAGACGCCAAGCGAACCGCTTAGACCTGTCGCAAGCGTAACGTTTACAGTTACGATACCTGCTTTAGTCCCGTGAAGAGTGGCTTTCTTGCTTTCGGAATCGTATTTAAATTCAACTGCCGTAGGGTCAGCTGAATTGTAAGAAACCTTGTCGGCTACATCCACTACGTCCGCCAATTTAACGCCAACTTCCATGGTTTCGCCAACATCGAGAACCAAGTAATTGTCATGGTACTCAGCATCGGCCGGTGGAACAATCTTTAGTTGCCCTTGCAACAAGTCGTTGACTGCATTCTTAACCTCATCGAGCTCTTCTTTCAAGGCTTCGATTTCCGCTGTTTTTTCCAACAACTCTTGAACTTTGGCATCGAATTCATCTTTTGCCACCGAGCTTTCTTGTAATGCTGCTAGCTCAGCGGCTTTCTCTGCTAGTTCTTCAACGATCCGATCGTATTCTTCTTTCGATACGGTATCTTCACCGCCGCCACAGCTTGCAAGACCAAAACTAATTGCAAATGCAAACGTAGCAATCAAAAATAGTTTTAAAAATCTCTTCATATTTCCTCCTATTTATTTTTTTTAACACCTATCTCGTGTTGCTAACATTATACTATGGAGTTTTCGTGTTGTCAACTAATTTTTTAAAAAAATACAATGTAAACGCTTGACATAGTCACTTTTCGACATAATCTTTGTATATTCGTTCAATACAAGCGCTTACATTATACTTTTCCCGAAAAGGGGGTTTTTTTGTAGAAAAAGGGGTTTTTTGAATAATTAGTATTATTGTTGACATTTTTCCTAACTTTTTATATAATGTAGTAAATCCCAAAGCAGATGAACAGGAATAGTACGTTAGAATTTGTTTATATAGTGAGTGGCAGACAGTGGAAACGCCATTAAACACCCTAATCGAATGGACCTGGGATGCGAAAAGAGGAAATGCTTTTCCGTAAGCTGCGCGTTAAGCAGATAGAGGGTAAAAATCCCCTTTGAAGGGGTTTTTCCAAAATAAGGTGGTACCACGAATGAATCGTCCTTTGTATAAAGGACTTTTTTTATTACCAAAATAATATGATTAGTAGGATGTGAAAAAAATGAAAACTATCGTTTCCGGCGTTCAATCTTCCGGCAATTTAACTCTGGGGAATTACATTGGCGCCATTAAGAACTTTGTTAAAATGCAAAACGACCTTGACCCCCAGGATACCAGGTATTTGTTTTTTATTGCGGATTTGCACGCTATTACGGTTTACCAAGAACCTGCGGAATTGAAAGAGAATATCCGCAAAGTAGCTGCCATGTACCTTGCCGCCGGACTTGACCCCGAAAAGGTGGTTCTTTTTATCCAATCGGAAGTCCACGAACACGCAGAACTTGGCTATTTGCTTCAAACCATCTCTTACATCGGGGAATTGGAACGCATGACCCAATACAAAGACAAAATGGCCAAACAAGAAAAAGGCGTATCCAGCGCCCTCTTAACTTATCCAGTTTTAATGGCGGCTGATATTTTGCTTTATAATGCGGATATCGTTCCGGTGGGAGAAGACCAAAAGCAACATTTGGAACTTACCAGGAATCTTGCAGAAAGATTCAACAACCGTTACGGCGAAACTTTTATCATCCCTGAACCACAAATCGCTTCAACCGGTGCAAAAATCATGTCCCTGCAAGAACCGACCAAAAAAATGTCCAAATCCGACCCGATTACCAAATCTTCAATTTTCTTGCTTGATCCACCAAATGTAATCAAAAAGAAAATCTCAAGTTCGGTAACTGACAGCGATGCCCAAATCGCTTTCGATCCGGAAAAGAAACCGGGAGTATCGAATCTCTTGACAATTCTTTCGTGTTTAACCGGAAAACCGATTCCCGAACTCGTTTTGGAAATGGAAGGCTTGGGTTACGGAGAATTAAAGAAAAGAGTAACCGAAGCGGTTATCCAAGAATTGGAACCGCTCCAACGACGCTTTGCTCAAATCTTCAACAGTCCGGAACTGGATGAAATCCTAACTCGAGGAAAAGAAAACGCAAGCAAAATTGCTTGCGAAACACTCGCAAAAGTCAAAAATGCTTTGGGACTTATGCGTTAAACTTTTTTAAAAAAATAAAAATTTTTCTCCTAATCATTTTTTAAGGGGTCAATCCGCAAATTAACCCCTTTTTTTATTTTATTAAATTTTTTTAATAAACTATTTTACCCGGATTTAAAATATGAAGCGGATCAAAGAAATCCTTGATGCCTTGCATCAACTTAATTTGCGTTTCGCCTAAAGTTTTTTCCATATATTGCTTTTTGGCAAAACCGATACCGTGTTCGCCCGATACAAGTCCGCCCACAAGGCTGGCTTGTTGATATAAGTCATTAAAGGCCAAATCAAGCCGGCGAGCAAATTCTTCTTCGCTCAAATCGTCACGACATAAATAAATGTGCAGATTTCCGTCCCCTGCATGCCCAAAGCTGGCAATGCGAAGTCCGTGCTTCTCTTGAAGCGTATAAGTAAATTTCAAAAATTCCGCAATCTCGCTCCTTGGAACAACCACGTCGCATTCATCCATTTGCGTAGTGGAACCTTTAATGGCTTCCAAGAAAGCACCTCTTGCTTTCCAAACTGATTCTTTGCGTTCGTCGGTATCGACAATGAAGACATCTTGAGCACCAAGTTCGTCCAAAAGCAAATCGGCAGCTTCCTTATAAGCATGAGTGACAATTTCTTTTGTCATGCCGTCAAAAGTTAAAAGCAAATAGTAATTGCTTTTCGTATCCGGGAATTTCTTGCCCAAATACTCTTCCGCAAACAACACCGTTACCCGTTCAAAAAATTCGATGGCAATTGGGTTGGATTTGGATTGAATGATTTTTGGGACGGCATTTAATGCTTCGTCCAGCGTATTAAACGGGGCAAGAATACTGATTGCTTCCACAGGCTTGGAGGTAAGCTTCAACACCGCTTTGGTAATAATTCCAAGCGTTCCTTCCGATCCGATTATCAAATCAAGCAGCGAATAACCGGTAGCGTTTTTTACGACTTTCCGACCCAATTCAACGATTTCGCCATTCGGCAAAACAACTTCTAAAGCCTGAACCCAGTCACGCGTTACCCCGTAACGGACTGCTCTCATCCCCCCGGCATTCGTCGCAATATTGCCGCCGATGGTGGCGGTTTTTTCGCCGGGGTCAGGAGCATAGAAATACCCTTTTGGTTCCACATATTCATAGATATCCATTAAGAGTACCCCCGGTTCCACGGTTAGGCACATGTTTTCTTCGTCTAGTTCCAAGATTCGGTTCATTTTGGTGGTATCCAAAACGATTCCGCCGTATAGAGGGACACATGCGCCCACGAGCCCTGTGCCGCTTCCCCGAACGGTAACGGGAATTTTTTGGGAATAAGCAAATTGCATTACTTTTTGGATTTCGCTTGCACCAGTTACTTGAAGTACAATGTCGGGCATCTTTTGAACGGTTCCCAGTTCATCTTTCCCGTAGTCTTGGCTCATTGATTCACCAAGAAAAGCACGGTCCCTGCCTACAATATCAACGAGAAAGGCCAAATCTTTTTTTGTCAATTGATTGTACTTTGCCATTTATCCCATCTTCCTTTCCGTTTTCAGCTTTTTGATGAGTTCGGGAACAATTTCAAACACATCACCGACAATGCCGTAATGCGATACCCCAAAAATCGAGGCATTCGGATCTTTATTTATCGATATAATCGTTTCACTAGAATTCATACCCGCGGTATATTGAACAGCACCGCTGATTCCCAAATTAATTATGAGTTTAGGGCTGACGGTTCTGCCAGATAAACCGATTTGATATTTGGCATCTTTTATTCCTTCTTCCACAAGCGGTCTCGTAACTGCTACTATCCCGCCCAAAAGTTGAGCAAGTTCTTCAGCCATCGCCAAGTCTTCTGGTGTCTTAAAGATTCTGCCACAAGCCACAATGACATCCGCTTCACTGATGTCGGCACTCTTTGGTTTTTGGAAAATATCAAGCAGTTGAATACGACTGGTTAAGTCGATATTATCCACATCCATATAAATGGTTTTGCCGTGGGGTTCAACCGAATCTTTTTTCCTAAACATTTTGTAACGAACCGTTGCCATTTGCGGACGATGGCTCGGTGTGATGATTTGCGCCATAACATTGCCTCCGAAAGCGGGACGAATTTGTACTAAATCGCCGTTTTCCTTCATGTCAAGCACGGTGCAGTCGGCGGTTAATCCGGTTTTGAATCTTGCGGCTACGCGGGGAGCAAAACTTCTTCCTAAAGCCGTTCCGCCGTAAAGGACGGTGTTGGGTTTTATTTTGTTGATAAAGTCTTCCATGGCAGCGGTATAAGGTTCAATCAAAAATCGGGTAAATAAATCGTGAGCATATATATATAACTTATCCACGCCATAGGATAGTATTTGCTTTTCAAAGTCTTTAGCTTGTTCATTGGAAGCAATTAACACAGCAAGTACTTCTTGGTTTGTCTTTTGAGCAAGTTCTTGAGCTTTGCCGATTAGCTCAAAAGCCACCGGATGAACTTTTGTCTCGTCGTGTTCGATAAACACCGTTACTCCTTTCCATTCATCCTTGTTGATTTTTGGGCTTTCAGCCAAATCGTCTTCCACAAATTTGACTACGTCTTCCGGACCTTTGCGCACGCAAAGTTTGCATACCCTACAGCCGGCGGTAAAACCTAAAATTTTTCCGTCATATTCAAAACCACCGAACGGACAAAGTTTAATCAATTTATCGGCTACTTCTTGGGAAACCTTTTTTTGGTCTATAACTAATTTTCCCATCGCCTACACCAACTTTCTTTCCGTCAAAGCGTTCATGATTCCTTCAACAATTTGTTCTTTCGTTCCGGTTATTTTGGTATGAGAGGTATTCTTTTCTGGAGCAAACATCCGTTCAACTTGGGTTGGCGACCCTTTGAGTCCGAAATGCTTCTCGTTTTGGTCTTCCAAATCGGTAAAAGTAATTACCGGAATTTCCACGTTTCCTAATTCTCTTCCCCGTTTATAGGAAGGAAGTCTAGGGGTTACAAAACCTTTTTCGATGGTTAATAAACAAGGTAATTTAACTTCGCTGACGATTGTAACATCGTCAAGAAGTGATCTTACCACAATGGATTCTTCCTTAACTTCCAAAATCTTTTCCACATACGCTACATGAGGAATCCCTAAGTTTTCCGCTATTTCCGGTCCAACCTGAGCGGTATCCCCGTCGGTTGTTTGTTTGCCACAGATTATCAAGTCAAATTCTCCTTGTTTCTTGATAGCTTGGGCTAAAGTGTAGGATGTCGCCACAACATCCGCGCCGCCAAACTTACGGTCGCTTACCAATACTCCTTTATCGCAACCCATCCAAAGCGATTCTTTTAATACCTCGAGGGCTGGTGGAGGACCCATTGCAATGGTGGTAATGGTTCCCCCTTGTTCTTCTTTTAAACGCAAAGCGGTTTCCAAACCATATAAATCATACGGATTCATTTTGGCGTTCCGGCCATCGCGAATCAACACTCCGGTTACGGGGTCAATTTGTACTTGAGAAGTACCGGGAACTTGCTTAATACATACAACGATTTTCATGTCAATCACCTATGGTTCTTTCTAGAAAGGCAATAATTTTTTCTTGTAGTTCCTGACGGTGCCGATAAGTCGTAAAGCAGTGGCTGGCACCTTCAATCAAGTGAAATTCCGCATTAGGGTAAAGACTTGCATATTTTTTCCCCACTTCAAAAGGAACCGCCAAATCATTTTCGCCGTGAACAATTAAGACCGGTTTCGTGAATTTCGGAGCATTTTGGTATAAATCCAAATCGCTTAAAGCCTCAATAAACGGTTGCCCGACTAAAAAGCCCCCCATATCATAATGTTCTTCCGTGATTTTGACTAATCTCTTTTCATAATCTCTTGCCTTTTCGCCCATATTTCCCGCAGGTGCAAGCAAGATTAATCCTGTCAAGCAATCAATATAGTCGGAGGAAATCATTGATGCGACTGCTCCGCCCATGGAAAAACCTAAAACAAAAAGTTTTTCGATTCCCAAATTTTTCGCAAAATCCACAATTGCCTGAGCATCATTTATTTCCGTTAAAATGGTCATATCATGAAATTCCCCATCGCTATCGCCGCTACCCGAAAAATCCATGCGAAGACTCGCAAAACCTTCGGCCGATAAAGTTTGGGAAAACTGCTTAAACATAAAGCCGTTTTCGACTTTGTGTCCCGTGAAACCATGAAACATAATTACTAAAGCTTTGGGGTTTTGAGGAAGTTCCAAAAAACCTCTAAGTATATTGTTATTTGAATTTATTTCAACATATTGCATTTGGCATCCTCCACTGACTTACGCAAGTGTCCTTGGTGTTTGGTTAAATATTCATCGATTTTTTCAATTTGCTCAATACCGGTTAAATTAGCAAAAACAACCCTTTTAACGGTTTTGTATTTTTTAAGCGTCGTTTCCGCTTCTTCCGTGCTTAAGCCGGTAATGTCGGTAATTATCTTTAAAGCACGGCTTACCAATTTTTCATTGGTCGCCATAACATCAACCATATAGTTGGAATAGACTTTTCCGAGTTTAATCATGGTTGAAGTGGAAATCATATTGCAGATCAATTTTTGCGAAGTTCCGGATTTCATTCGGGTGGAACCGGTGATTACTTCCGGACCGGTCACACATACAATCGGCAAATCAACCAGTTTTTCCAAAGGAGAATTTGAACTTGAGGTAATACAGGCAGTCTTGGCACCCATTTCTTTCGCATAAGTGATTCCGCTTAATACATAAGGGGTTCTGCCGCTGGAAGCAATCCCAATTACAATATCTTTGTTGGAAAGGGCAATCGCTTTTAAATCGTTTACCGCAAATTCCTGGGAATCTTCGGCACCTTCCACCGCTTTTTGAAAAGCATTCATGCCCCCTGCCATCAGACCGATTACAGTTTCCTCAGATACTCCAAAAGTCGGAGGACACTCCACCGCATCCAACACCCCGATCCTGCCACTTGTTCCGGCACCTAAATAAATGAGCCTTCCTCCGCTAGCCAAACATTTATAAGTTGCATCAACCACCTTGGCAATATCGGATAAGATTTTTTCAATGGCAAAAGCAATTTGTTTATCTTCATGGTTGATTTTCTTTAGAATATCCAAAGTGTTTAAACTATCAATATCCACCGTGTTAATATTTCTTTGTTCGGTGGAAATAGTGGTTAAATTTATATTCATATTTATCACGATTCCTTTTTATTTAATGTTTGGCGGTAACACTATGCTACCTAAGCATACGCTTTCTTTTGCGCCAGTTACGCTTGGAACGTTTCCGGGACGATTTAATAAGCGGAGGTGTCCCAAAATCATAAACCCCAAGGCTTCCTTGGCATCGCTATTGATACCCAATTTTTCGCTAGTTAAAACACTGCCAGAAAACAATTCCTGAAGCCGTTTCATCAAATAATTATTTTTAATGCCCCCTCCGGAAACAATCATTTTGGAAGCAGGAGGGAAAAAACGTTTTTGTTGGTCGATGATGGTTTGAGCGGTAAACTCGGTTAAGGTAGTGATGATATCTTGGCTTTGGGCTCCAGAAATCGATAAACCAAAGTTAATTGCTTCATACAGATATTTTTCATTATAAACTTCTCTACCCGTGCTTTTGGGAGGAGAAAGCAAGAAATAATCATCACTTAAGAGTTTCGCAAGAAGTTCCTCCAAAACTTTCCCATCCAAAGCAATTCTTCCTTTGTCGTCAAAGGGCTTTTTAAAAAGCAAACGCATCGCTCCGTCAATCAACATATTTCCGGGACCCGTATCGAACGCTAAGACACTACCATCTTTACCCAAAAAGGTTGTGTTGGCAATCCCACCGATATTGGTAACCAGTATATTTTCTTTTTCGGAATTAAAAAGCATAGAATCGACTATCGGAATTAAAGGTGCACCGCTTCCCCCGGCAGCCATGTCCATTAAACGAAAATCATATATTACCGGTTTGTTAAAAGCATAAGATAAAATATTGGCATCACCGATTTGCAAAGTGGACGAAGCGTGTCCGTCTCTTTGACAAGGATTATGCCAAACGGTTTGACCGTGGCTGCTGATAAAGGCTATTTTTTCCAACGGTATTTTAGCTTGTTTCAAGGCTTCCTTAATAGCTTCGACATATATATAACCGATTTCCACATTCAAGCCACAAATCGCTTGCACATCGGAAGTATCGGGACTGGAGTTTTTTAGAATTTTGACTTTTAAATCCTCAGAGTAAGGATAAGTTAAAAAGAAACGCAAACGGTACTGCCCGTGGTCATATTCTCCTATCGCCACGTCAACCCCGTCAAGGGAGGTTCCGCTCATCAAACCGATTGCCAAAAACTTATTTTCATTAAAGTTAAATAATTTCATAGTTTCTTCAACTCTTTTTGATAACCTTCCAAAGCCAAATAATAGGCTCCAATAATCGGATTGGCTTCGGGTTTGACAATCGTAAAATGCAAATCGTGTTTCATTAAGTATTCATTAAACCCTTGAAAGATTAATTCGCCGTCTGTGAAAAACCCACCGCGATGACCGAGTAAAGTCCCGGGTTCCAATTTCAAAAGGTTTACGCAATCATGGACTTGTTCGGCTAAATCGCGTCCCGCTTGTTTCAATTCCTCAACAGCTTGAAGGTCTCCCTGATGAGCCCTTTCTTTAATAAATTTAGCGTGCTGGGCAATTTTTTCTTTATGATTTTGTTGGTAAAAAAGCGGTTTGACATCTGCCACTTGGGTTACGCCCATCTCATTTAAAAGGGCTATTTCCAATTCGGTAAATGGTTTGCCTTTTTCGTAGTGACTAATCGCCGATAAAATGATGTTTCTCACCACTGCATAAGCCGAACCCCGTTCGTGCAAAAGGTAACCCCAACCCCCAATCATTTGGGTTTGGTTTCCTTTCTGACCGAAAATAGCTACTCCCGTTCCCGCTAAAACAATAATTCCGCTCGAGGTTTCTCCTTTGGTAATGGAATAAAGCGCAACTCTTGTATCGCTGGTTATTTCGACCGGGCAATTAAATTGTTGCTCGTATTCTTTATGCAATTTCTCAACTTCGGAATAAGCACCAAGACCACTTACGCCAATTACAATATAACTGACATGGTAATCGTTTTTTACATCATTGTAAACAATGCGCACCCCGTTTTCAATATTGTGCAAAGCTTCTTTTAAAGAATTAGCAAAAGAACCGACACCCAGTTGAATTGACGTAATCACTTGTTGATTCAAGGTAAAAGCTTGGATTGTCGTTTTAGTCCCCCCTGCATCCACACCAATAAAACATTTCTCTAATAATTTTTCCTTCACGGATTATTCCTCCCAGGTAAATCTGAATCTGCTACCGGGTTTCAGATATTTTACGATATTCTCTGCTTCTTTTTTAACTGTTGCCACCACATTGATTGCAGGATTGGCGGATATCGCTTCTAGCATAATGCCGACTTCGCCTTGATAGCGCAAATATCGTTCATTGTCAATTGTTACATCAAACTGTTTTATTTCTGTCGAGGTTTTAGGTTTAACAGTTTTTCCGCGGGTAATGCTGGAGCGAATCATATAACGGCTTTGGTCTTTTCGGGAGCGGTGAAGCGCCTTTAAAACTTCCAATTCTTCGCTTGTTAAATCGCGTTTTAGCTCAATCGGAATTCTGATAACCGTAGAATCGAAATTACCGAGCAGCATTAATTCGGTTTTAGACGCAAAGGCATCGCCAAAGACAATTTCATCAATTCCCACCATGGCAAGTTCCGTAATTGCAATATCCAAAGGAATATAACGATGACGCTCCACGGTCGGAAGACCAAGGTATAACGGCGGGCGTTTTCCGTGATGCGACGGCACGTATGCCATCACTGTTATTCCGTAGCTATGAAAGCACGAAATACACTTTGCCACATCTTCGATTGTCATTCCGGTATAAGGCTTGGGATAAAAATTGAAACTTACCCGCAACTTTTCCATTCTTATGCCCAGTCCCATCAGACGCGTCATGCGTTCTTCATCAATTGTGGAAGCGTTTAGTTCGATAAAGCAAGATAGATCATGAGTTAATTTGACTATTTCTTCATCGGTAAAACCCCAATCCAAACGAAGCGCATAAAGATTTTTCGGCAACCTATCGACCGAAAAAACCGGACGGGAAATATCAATGATTAGTTTCAAATTTAATTGATCGACCACATTTACAAATTCCTGCCAATCATCGCTGATTTTAGCTTCCGGCAGATGAAGAGAAGTAAAAACCGTAGTAATACCAAGGTTTTTGGCTTCTTTTAAATAATTCATGGTTTCGGAAAGGGGATAATCATCCAGTCCTAAATAGACCGATATTCCACTCACTATTTTTCCCATATCTTCCCCCTAATAAAGTAAATATTTTTCTCTGGTTTTTTTAAAGAGTAACGTGTCTCTTTCGAGTATTTCCCATTGTTCCGTCAAAGACTTGGTATGTTTTTTTATATAGTCGCAACCGGTATTAAATTCCAACATGCACGGACGGCCTTCCACATAAGGCGCGGATACTTTGAAATGTTCGGGATACATGGTTCTGATAACCTCAAGCATCGTCCACCCCGTTTTGACCGGCATAAAGTTTTTTCGGTCTAAAACATGAACAAAAACCCCGCCGCAGAGTTCATCTTTATATTTGGAAAAAGTCGGAGTATAGTATTGGGGACGAAAATAAACTCCCGGAAGTTGAAAACCGTTTAAAGCATCCGCAAGTCTTTCGGGTTTCACCCAAGGAGCTCCGACCAATTCAAACGGAACCGCGGTACCACGCCCCTCCGAAACATTGGTGCCTTCAAAAATACAGGTGGCATTATAAACAAAAGCGGAATCGACTTTTGGCAAATTCGGAGACGGATAAACCCAAGGAAGCTTCGTGTCTTCAAAAAACATTTCCCTTTGCCAATTCAACATGGGAATTACTTCCAAGTTACAGCCGATTTCATATTCATTGTTAAATATCCGGGCGATTTCGCCGATTGTCATGCCGTGGCGTTGCACCATTGGATAATAACCGATAAAAGAACGGAACTGTAAGTCTAAAATATTTCCTTCCACCATTTCCCCGCCGATAGGATTCGGTCGGTCTAATACTACAACTGTTTTATCGTATTCTTTGCACGCTTGCATAATATATGCAAGGGAGTAAATATATGTATAAAACCGCGATCCTACGTCTTGGATGTCGATGGCAAAAACATCGATTTCATCAAGCATTTCTTTCGTTGGCTTTCTGGTTTGGCCATATAGGCTATAGACCGGCAATTGATAAAGTTCATCAGTATATTGAGAAATATGAACTCCTGCTTGCACATCGCCGCGAACCCCGTGTTCCGGTGAAAATAAGGCAACCAAAGTGGTTTTATTTTTTAATAACTCAATCGAAGAATTGAACCGACTATCGATTCCTGTGGGGTTGGTCAATAAACCTACTCTTTTGCCAATAAACACTTCTTTAAATTCATCGATTCTTTCAATACCCAATACAGTACGCATGTTGATTTCTCCTTCAAGATATATATGAATATTGTACCATAAGGACCCCGAAAATGAAAGTGTTTTACTAAATGAAAAAGGTACCTTTAAGGGGTACCAATTATTATCATTCGTCTTCTTCTTCCTCTGCTTCTACCTGTTTGATTATTTCATCTATGTTGATTTTTTCTAAATAAGAATATAACGGTTTAGTCAGTACCACCCCTAAAAAAAGCGGTACGCTTATTCCGATTAAAGCAGAAATAGGAATAAGGGGAAGCATTGTCAAGAGTAACACTAAAGTAAACAACAAATACAAAGTGGATAAAAAGAAACGAAAGGTAATAAATAAGGTTGTTTTTAATAAGTCCGATACGCTTAAGACCGGGAAGGTCACAAGCAAATAAGGTAAATGTAACATTAACAACAACACAAGAAAAATAACCAAAACCATGACCGCAAACCCCGCTTGCGCATAAAAGGTTGACAAATTGAGTCTATCCATATAAAACCAAATGCTTACCCCAGCAATCACCACAATTCCAAGCAAAACAAGTTCCACAAGAAAGGCTTTTTCCATATATTTTTTAAATTGGCGAAAATATAATTTCCACGCATCGGTAGTATCCCCTTTTAGGCTTTCCTTGATGGTTCCGATTGCGGCGCAAAGGGCAGGAAAAAGGGGAATTATTAAAATGGATAATAGAATCGTCAATAAATTAATGATTACCAAACGATAAATCCATTCAAAAAAGCTATATGTTTTCCCCGATACCTTTTCTTCCAACGACATACTAATCACCAATTTCTTTTCTGATTATTTGGATATATTGTACCACATTTGGTAATCTTAAAAAAATATTTTACTAATTAAACTTCTAATCAATTTCCTTGGGTTATTAAAAGTCATCAAAAAAGAAATTCTCAACCAACTAAAAACACCAGCCCAAAGGACTAGTGTCAATAATAGATCTATTAAATTCTTTAATATATTGGAAAGAATAAACAAAAGGTATCGGCGAAAAACCCGATACCTTTTTTACTACTTATTAGTCTGTATCACCGATAATGGAAGCATATGCAGCTTCATAAACAGGTTGAATACGATCTAATTCAACTTGTGGCGATAAGTTACCGTCGGTATTAACAAGTAATGGTAATGAGAATACATACCAGGCATCGCCTTTGAAGTGTGAACCATTACCAACTGTCATGGAAACAGTTTGTAATAATTCTAGATGATAGTATTTGCTGTTTTGAACTGACATTAGCGCTTCAATCGATTCTTCAGAGTCAATCCGTTGTTTCAAC
>DUPC01000060.1 GCA_012838545.1 Acholeplasmataceae bacterium | reverse complement strand
GAGCGGAAATTGGATTCGAATTAAAATGCGGCATTACGCTAAAAGAAAGGCTGGTGAGGTAAATGAGTCATACACCATTCGGCTACCGTATTGAAAACGGAAAAGCCGTAATTGATAAAGAGGCTGCGGAGCAGATAAAAACATTGTTCCAATCTTACCTGAGCGGCGATTCCTTGGCGACAGCAGCTAAGAAAGCAGGTATTAAAGGCTTTCATTCTGGCACTGGTAGGATTCTCCGCAACAAACGATACCTCGGTGATGAGTTTTATCCGGCTATAATTGACAAAGACACTTTCAATACTGCCGAAGCAGAACGAATTATACGGCAGGAAAGGCTCGGCCGTAATCGGAAGCCAAAGCAAGAAAAAGAGGTCGTCTATCCTACCACCTTCCGCATGAAAGAAGGTATAGAGGAATTCGACGACCCATTCGGGCGAGCGGAATACGCCTATAGTTTAATTGAAACGGAGGTGAACAAGAATGGCAGTCAGTAAAAATGTCACCGTGATTCCGGCAAGGAAGCATACTCGCAAGAGCAAGGACGAAGAAAAACCGAAACTCCGCGTTGCTGCTTACTGCCGTGTTTCCACAGACAGCGAGGAGCAGGCTACCAGCTATGAAACACAGATTGAACATTACACCGCATACATACAAGGACACCCAGACTGGGTGCTGGCAGGAATATTTGCAGATGATGGTATCTCAGGCACTAATACAAAAAAGCGTGAGGAATTTAACCGTATGATCGATGACTGTATGGCGGGCAAAATCGACAAGGTAATCACTAAGTCGATAAGCCGGTTTGCAAGAAATACAGTAGATTGTTTGAATTACATCAGAAAGCTCAAGGACAAAAACATTCCGGTATATTTCGAGAAGGAGAACATTGATAGCATGGATTCCAAGGGTGAGATCATGCTCACCATCATGGCCTCCCTCGCTCAGCAAGAGAGCCAATCCTTAAGCCAGAATGTAAAATTAGGGCTACAGTACCGTTATCAGCAAGGTGAAATCCAGATAAACTGTGCACGATTTCTCGGTTATACCAAAAACGAAAACAAGAAACTGATCATTGTTCCGGAAGAAGCCGAGGTTGTAAAACGTATCTACCGGGAATATCTTGAGGGTGCCAGTATGCTGAAAATTGCCCGTGGACTCGAGGCTGACGGCATTCTTAACGGCGCGGGTAATAAAAAATGGCACACAAGCAACATTAACCAGATTTTGCGAAATGAAAAATATATCGGTGATGCTCTTTTGCAAAAAACATATACCACTGACTTCCTCACTAAAACAAGAGTGAAGAACCATGGCCTTGTTCCTCAGTATTATGTGGAAAACAGCCATGAAGCCATTATACCGCGTGAAATTTTCATGCAGGTACAGGAAGAGCTCATCCGTCGCCGCATCGTCCACACAAGCCCAAATGGAAAGAACAGAACCTTCAGCAGTACGCTCAGCTTTTCAAATATGATTATCTGTGGTGGCTGCGGTGAATTTTTCCGTAGGATTCATTGGAATAACCGTGGGAAAAAGTCGATTGTTTGGCGCTGCATTAGCAGGTTAGAAAATACCGGCCGATTCTGCGATGCCCGCACGGTACTCGAGAGCACCATTGAGCAGGTACTGATTCGTGCTATTAATCAGACGCTCTGCGACAAGGACAACTTCCTTTCCGTTCTCAAGAACAATATCGAAACAGTCCTAAGCCATGAAAACGACACAACCCTGGCTGACATCAACAAGCGGCTTTCTGAGCTTCAGTCAGAGCTTGTAAAGCTTGCCAGCTCCAAAGCTGATTACGAGAAGGTTGGAAATGAAATCTACCGTCTGCGAGACGAAAAGCAAAAAGTACAGATGGACAATATCAACCGAGACGAAGTCAAGAAGCGTATCGCCGATATGGACGCTTTCCTGCGAGAGCAGCCCACCTCCATTACCGGATATGACGAGCAACTTGTCCGGAGACTGATTGAAAAAGTCACTGTCTACGAGGATAAATTCACTGTGGAATTTAAGTCCGGTCTGACGGTGGATGTGGACGAATAAAAAACGAAAAAGATTCTCTAAGCTGTTTTGTTTATAGCTTGAGCACCTTTTTCGTTTGTATGAAAATATGTATAAATATCTACACCATTGGTGATGGTTGAATTACCCTTTCCAATTCATTTAGTAAGTCCCGTATATATGGAAATAAAAAATCGTCATCAAACTTGTAAAGCTCCTCAATTCCTTCTTTAAGAGAAAACTGCAACTGGACATCTCTGATATCAGATGCAATTTGAGATTTTTCTCCGGTGTTTCTTTTTTCAACATAAAATCCCATCAATCTTCCACCACGAAGTTTCTCAATTTCGGAATAAGCCGGCTTACCCTTATGTTTACAGAAGTTATACTTTCTTCTAATTGGGGTTGAACTGAATTGCTCCCAAAAGCTAATTATTATATCTATAGCTGTTGAAAAATTAGGATTCATCATTTTTAGATACCCGAAAGGATTGGTTTCTGCGGTTGGCGTAGTAACATTATTTTCTGCACTTCTTAATAATTCAGTTGCATCTTCAATAGATTTCATGCCAGAAAAGTCAACTCTATTCCCTTTTTGAGTACAAGCAAATTCTGCAGAAATATAGCAAAGGACCCATGACAAATCAACCACGATATTATAATACATTCATGCACTTTCATAAAAATAGGACGTAAATATAAATTTGAAAGCTTCGTTAGCTGTTTTATCTTCTACTTCATTAAACCAGTGTTTCCAGTCGTCAGTTTCGGTTTCGTGCATGAATATCCTTGCGGCTGCATACTGATCTATAATTTCCTTTTGTTTTGCTCGGAAATAAACATCAATATTTGTTGGCATTTTTACTCCAACAAGGTTAAACTTTTTGTTTGAAGGAGCTTCTAAAGAAAAAATGTCTGTTCTGAAATTCATGATACCACCTCACCTATTGATGATCAAAATATCTCATTAATTGATGCTCACCTTATTTTTCCCGTGATATTTTCCACCCTATCATCATGCAGAACTTGCCCCATCGCTATTAGAATATATCCATTCTGATGATTGTTATATCTTGCATATTGCTTAATAACATCATGGGGAATGGAATATGCTTCTTTAACATCAAAATGCGCATTAAAAATTACAACAATTAAATTATCAAACTGGTTTTCTTCATAATTGCGAATTACATTTAGTTTACGACTCTGAGGGCTTGGATTACCGCGCTCCCATCGGCTTTTTATCTGATACCGCTTTTTAGATTCTGATTCATAAGCGTCAAATCCTCTCCGGGAGTTTGTCTCAAGTGTAAGCCCAAGTTTTTCGGCGACTAACCACTCTGCATAATCCCCGACTGGACTATTATATGTACGCACAACCTTCCGACTATTTAATTCAGTCAAAATATCAGCATACATGTTCATAAGCTCAATAGGACTCTTACTTTTAATTTCCGTCATGATAATTTCTCCTTAGCAAATATTGAATATATTTCATGCCTATATCCATCCTGACCACACAACCTCGACAAAATCAAAAAAACATCTAAATCGACCACTCGCGAACACATGTTATCCAAATTGACCACTCATCAAACACTGACATCTAAATCGCTCTGTCACGTTCAAAATCGTGCCTTTGGACTTGTTTCCACAAAGTGATATTTTCACGATTTTAGCACATCAGATTTTTACTGTCAAACCTCGGAAGCCCCGTATTCCTGGGCTTTTCACACAATTACTCTTTTACCCTTGACATCAATACCACGCACTCCACGTGGTTGGTTTGGGGAAACATGTCAACTGGTTGGATAGTGTTTATTTCATAATCTTTAATAAGTGTTTGCAAATCATTAACCAAAGTATAAGGATTACAGGAGATGTAAACAACCTTTTGAGGTTTAATCATCAGAATGGCTTGCAAGAATTGTGGAGTACTGCCACTGCGCGGCGGATCCATGATAACAACATCGACTTTTTCTTTTCTCCTTGCCATATTGATTAAGAAACGGGTCGCATCGTCATTAAAAAACCGAACGTTTTTGATTTTGTTCATCTTGGCATTTTCAATCGCATCCAGATGTGCGCTTTTTTCCAATTCCACGCTGATTACTTTGTCCACTAAGGAACTTGCAAAAATCCCAATTGTACCCACACCAGAGTAAGCGTCCAACAAAGTATTGGTTTTACTTAAATTGGCAAGTTTTAAAGCAGTCAAATAAAGAACTACGGTTTGTTTCGGATTGACTTGATAAAAGGATTGGGAGGAAATTTTAAAAATATATCCACCTAAACAATCGGTAATATAGCCTTTTCCATAAAGAACGATTTCTTTATTTCCTAAAACCGCACTGGTTTCTTTAGGATTGATGTTTTGGATAACCGTAGTTATTTCCGGATGCCTGGCAAGCAACATTTTCAGGAAATTGTTGCGTCCGGGAAAAACTTCCGTTCCCGTTACCAAGATAACCATGGTCTCATTTAAAGAAAAACTTCGCTTAACCATGACATGCCTGATTAAACCGGTTTTTCGGTCTTCATTGTAAGCACTCAAACGGAGTTTAACCATAATATCTTTGATGGTGGCAACAATTTTATTGGTTACATCATCTTGAAGATAGCAGTTATCAAAATTTATGACCTTATGGGTTCCTTCTACATAAAAACCGCTGATTACTTTAAGTTTGGGGTCATTGCCGAAAACCATTTGGTTTTTGTTCCGGTAATAATAAGGGTTATCCATCCCTAAGCATGGCTTAATGGTATAAGTTTTTTTTAAGGTTTTCTTGAATAACTCCTCAACTATGCGTTTTTTGTATTCCAGTTGATGGGAATAAATCATGTGTTGGATTTGACAACCACCGCATTTCTCAAAAATCGGACACTTGGGTTTAGTTCGATAAGGGGATTTTTCCTTAATGCGAATGAGCCTCGCTTCCCGGTTTTTATAGTTTATATCCACTTCCGCCACATCTTTTTCGACAACATTGCTTATTTCCCAAGGCATCCCATTGGATAAAAAGGTTCCGTTGCCTTTCTCGTTATATCCGATAATCGAGACTGTTTCGGTTGGTTTTTTAATTTCTTTCATGCAATCAAATCCTTTTTTATTTATGACCATGACGCTCTTCGTGCATAATGTCAATCGCAACCACCCATTCCATTACGGCTTTAATATTGTCGGTTGGAACGAATTTAAAACTGGCATCATAGTCGGGTACTTCAAAATGGGAAGCCGGCGCAAACGGAAGTTGGGTCAGCAAATCTAGTTTAAAGTGTTTTACCACTTTTTCCCCGGCAATCGTACCTTCATAATATAATTCGCTGTTTGTTAGGGTAATCACTCCGCTACCGACATAATCGAGGGTAGTTAGGGATTTGATGTTGCTGAAGAGATCGACTTGGTTTTCTAGCTTAAAGTCTGGCTGATGAACCGCTTTACGGATAAATTCCTTTTGATAATCATACCACTCGACTTCGCTAAAGAAGGATTTATCTTGATCGGTTACGCCATGCAAAAAGCCGTATTGATCCATGCGTACATGATTGCCACAATGCGTACACTTCATTTCGTGTTTATCGACAACATTAGTGTACTTGTGGTGGCATTTGGGACATACAACCAAAACATTTTCCAAGCCCTCCATAAGTCCTTCCCCTTTTATAATGCGTTTCATGGTTTTTTGATCTTCATACTCGCGAATATCAATCGACTTTGACACTCTTTGATAAATCTCATCATCGGTTAAGGTTGGAATTTCTTCTTTGGTTATTACCGTAACAAATTTGGTATCGATTCGGCACCGGCGTTCGCTGGTTCGCCATTTCGGATAACATAAATGCGAACCCCTGATTTGAAGTCCAATTACATCTGCATTGCAAAACCGGATAAGCTTTATGATTGCAGGAGAAATATAGGTGGAATTGCCGTGAATCGAAACTTGTCCCGTAGGCGCAATTGCAACTATCCCTTTTTGATTAATGACTTTTTTGATTTTGCGAATTGCCAGCAAATCTGGTTTAAATTGCTCCTTTTTGATGGCTTTGATGATATTTAAAAATTTTACCAACTTTGGATTATAATAATAATAGCTGGACAAAACATAATTGATGCGACGATAACCGATTGCGGCGGCGGTTAAAAAATGGTCTTTATTGGAATAATGATTGTAAATCAGAATCCTGCCCCGTTTCGGCTTTGTTTTTAAAGCTTTTCGGTTAAAAGTTACCTTCATCGCAAAAAAGACATAAATTTTGATTAACGTTATTAGAACAATCACCCAAAAGATTGATGGTTTTACTTTTTCGTTGCCTTTTTTCTTCATGTTTTAAACCTCTTTTTCTTATCTCTCTCTTTCCATTATATCAAAAAGCCTCCTAAATGTAAAATGTTTCATCATTCATTGTTTTTGCATTAAGTATCAAAAAAAACCCTAAAAATGGTATAATAACTCTAGGTGATAAAATGAACATCGAATCAATTTATAAAGAACAGAAAAATTTCTTTGACAGCAATACCACGCTTGATTATCATTTTCGGAAAGCCATGCTTAAACGGCTTTATCAAGGTGTGATTCGTTATCAAAACCGCTTAATCGAAGCTTTAAAGAGCGACTTAAATAAAGGTGAAACCGAAGCCATCCTAACCGAAATATGGATTGTTTTATCGGAGATAAAATACCATATCAAACATTTAAAACGGTGGATGAATCCCAAACGGGTTAAAACACCGCTTATTTTAAAACCAGGGAAAAGTTATCAAATAGCGCAACCACTTGGAGTCAATTTAATTCTTTCCCCTTGGAATTATCCGATTCAACTTGCTTTAATGCCACTCGTGGGAGCGATTGCCTCCGGCGGAACAGCGGTAATCAAACCTTCCAGCCAAACAAAGGCTTCCGCTAAGGTTTTACAAGAAATGATTGGGGAGTTATTTGAACCTCAATATGTGATTGTGATTGTTGGCGACCATGCTGTGGCAGATGAACTGTTGAATCAACCGTTTGACCATCTCTTTTTTACCGGTTCTTCGGCGGTGGGCAAAAAAATTGCCTCCATTGGCGCAAAGAATTTAGCAAGAGTAACTTTGGAACTAGGAGGTAAATCTCCCGCTATCATTCATAATGTTACCCGCATCGATAAAATTGCCCAGAGATTGCTTTTCGGCAAAGTGGTGAATGCGGGGCAAACGTGCGTAGCGCCCGATTATGTCATCTGCCACAAAAGCATGCTTAAATCGACGGTCAACGCTTTGAATTACTTTATTAAAAAAATGTTGGGCGAATCCCCCATCGATAATGATGAATACCCACGCATTATTTCGGAAAGGCATTTTAATCGCTTAATCGGTTATTTGGAAAATGCCAATATCTTGGGCGGGGGTACTTATAACCGAAACACTCTAAAGATTAGCCCTACTTTGATTCTTCTTGATGATATCAATTCCCCAATCATGAAAGAAGAAATCTTTGGACCGATTCTTCCAATCATCACTTATCAAGATGAGGAAGAAATTTATGAAATCATTAGTCAAAACCCCAATCCGCTTGCCCTATATGTCTTTAGCGAAAATAATTTTTTCAACAATCGCATTATTTCGCGCATCAAGAGCGGAGGGGTATCCGTCAACGACACGATTTCGCATTTAGTGAACCACAATCTTCCGTTCGGGGGTATCTTCACAAGCGGCACGGGAAGTTATCATGGCTATCAATCGTTTTTGACCTTTTCGCATTTGAAAAGCGTTTATGAAAAACATCCCCGCAGAGAATTAATGATTAAATACCCGCCATATTCCGAACGAACCCAAAGAATCATCAAACGATTCTTTCTAAAATAATTCGAAAAATTAAAATCCTGCCCTTTTTTCTTTCAAACGCTGTAAAAAGGGTGTTTACACCAAAAAAAGACCCTTTAAAGATGTTTGTGGTCACCACAATCTTCTTTATAGGTTTTTTAAAAAAGAAAATGGATTCCTTTCATGTAATAATTTGATTGCTACTCAAAAATTACATATGGAAAGGAATCTCATATATTATGATATCAAAAAACTTTTGAATTTAGAACAATTTGGTATTAAGTTTGAATCTGTCACCATTAAAAAAGAAAAAATAATATGTATCTTGAGTGCAAAAAGGACACTTTAGCAAACCCTGCAAAGTGTCCTTTTTTAGAATGTTTAACTACAAACTTCTTAAAAGTGCCCCAAAAAAGATTGACTTTTTTTCGATAAGTCAATCTGATGGGTTATTATTGTGAATTTTTATTTGCTCAGCGGTTTTGAAATCGACCACTATGGAATCGGTGTCAAAACTCAAAAAAGCAAGCTGAATAATTTCATTGGCAAGGGCGGCGCTTTCTTCCTCTGAAATGACTAATATTTCCACACCGGCACTAGTGGCGTGAACAAAGGCATCGCGATAACCGATGTTGATGGCTTTTTGTTCCAACAGCACCTCTTTTTCGGTTAAGGCAGAAAGAGCTTTCTTTTCTTGTATCGCTAATTCTTTGCTGGCTAAAGTAGCGTTTTCATCGGCCAATACTGCATCAAAGCTCATTGCCACTATACTTCTTTCTGCTCTGATAGCTTCTCTCATAGCCAATATTTCCGGAAGCCTGCCGGTTTCGGTAATTTTCCCGCTAACCAAATCGTCATTATCTTGATCTTTATCTATTGGCGTTCTGATATACCAAACCGCTAACATTGTTACAACAGTTAAAAATATTAAGGCCAATTGGTTTTTCTTAATCATGATATTCCCTCCGTCATTCATTAAACTATATGCAGAAGGGAATTAAGTTATCACTATTTTATTAGTCAATTTCGCTTGGCTTGTGGTCACCCGAATCTTCTTCGTCGTAATAACTTTTCTTTTGTAACGGTTTTGTGGTAAGTTTGTCTGGCAATTTAATTTCATCGGTGTGCGCTTTGGCGGGATTTGCCAGCCGTTTATCGGAGTTTATCCTAAAGATAACCAACATGTAAAAACCGATTTGCACAAACATGAAATAACGGGCATAAGAGAAATAAGGCATAAAGAAACCTAAAACAAAGGAAATTAAGCTCGGAACAACCAGTGCCACTCCGGCGATTACATAATATTCTCTAAACCGCGTTAATTCGCCGTACTTGCGCGACATTAGCCAAGTGGCAATGATAAACAAAAACGGAATGATAAAAATAGTTAAAAAGCCGAATATCTGGTTGTTGAGTTTAATGGAACTAGCTTGCACATTGACAATGAAATTATACCATTCCATTGCCAAATCCTTAACTTTGCCGCTAAACCCGTTTAACTCAAAATTATAAAATTCCGCAGAAGCATAATCAAGCATAAAACCGGTTCTGAGAGCGACAATTGGATTGTCATTTAAGCGCCGAACAGCGGTAAATTTTTCGGGTTCTTGGTCTTCAAGAGTAATGAATTTGAAATACTCGCCGTTTTCATCTTTAGCTGAAGCCGATGTTACGACTTCTGTCCATTTCGTGGTATCGATATCGCCAAATTCATTTACCGAAATCTCGGTTTCATCCTTTGGAAGATAATATATTTCTTTACCTTGGTCGTCGACTTTATAAACTGATCCTTCCTGCGATTTATCAAAATATTTTACCCCGTTCTCAAAGGCTCCATGGTTATGGATGTAAAAAAGGTAGTCTTTCGTTACCAGGAAAAGCATGTCTTTTTCGTTTTCGGCAGGGACATGACGGAAATACCCTTCTAAATCAAAATTTAAAGGATGTTCTTCTGGTTTTTGAAAATCATAATCTAAATCATAAAAAACTAAAAGATTGATGACAGTTTTATCCTCTAAAACAGTTTGGGAGGTAATCCTTTCTAAATGAATGTTTTCGTCAAATTTAATTTGTTTCGTCCCAGCTTCGGTTTTTTCCACTTCGACCGGAAATAGCGTAATAGGACTTTCATCCGTAAGAGCTTTTAGTTCAGAATAAAGCAAAACATCTTGTTCGTGTTTCTTAATGTAGCTTGTGCCCACAAAATTTGATGAACCGATGGCTACAAAAAAACACGCAAAATACAATAATACCGCAATAAAAATATTCATGTCCCGATGTCTTACCATCTTGCGGGGGAGAATAAAGGATAAAATAAAGTCTACCATGGTAATTCCTCCTTTGTAGTGCCAATAACCTTAACTCGTTGGCTTGTTGATCTGATAGATTAATTCATGATGAAAATTGGTGGTTGATTTTAAAATAATTACTTGTTTTTTGCGTTCAAGATAAAAACTGATAAGCGTTTTTCCCAAATCGTTTTCCAACAATCCCCAGTCTTCTATCGCAATCCCCTCCAAAAGCGGGAATAATTGATAGGACAAATTTGACGAAAAAAGCGTGGAATCAACCAAAATGGTTATTCCCATTTGGCGTAACCGATGGAAATAATCGCTAATAGCGCTATTAGAGGCCCGTTTATTTTCGGTACTTGATACGATTAAAGTTAGAGTATCAGGATATATTTCGCTGATTTTCTTTAATTGATTCCAAATGGTTCGCTTTCGCAACAAGACACTATCAAGCGAAATTATCGGTTTTTCAATTTTGTTAACAAGCAAATATTGCATCATTTTTTTGATTTGAAATTCCTGGAAATCTGGGGTTGGTTTCACCCCTCGAACCTCCATTATTAAGTAAGTTCCCCATTTTTGATAATTCAAAGTATTGCAAACCGGATATTGCTTAATATGAAACTGGTTGTCTTTGATGGCATCAAGCAAATATTGATGTTCGTTTTGTTTATTGCGGAAATCTAAATATTCAGAAAGCACAAAGTTTTCGGCATTAGTAGTCATTAGATAATCTATGATCGGTTTTAAAGCTAATTTCACCGGGAATTCTCGCCCGGAACGCATGTAGATAAAACGATAGTCTTTCAAGCGGTTTTCCAATTTTGTCAAAAACCTTTTATCGAGATTTCCGGAAACTAAAGAAACAATTGTTTCATCATTTACCTTGTAAAGCAAGGGTTTTTCCTTGTTGTGAGGAACTAGTTCGTTAAACAGTTCGAAATGATCAAGCGTTGTTTTTTCTTCCCAACCGCGGTAAGATAAAAACAACAAGGTGAACCGTTCCAATCCATGCCGATCAAGATAGTCAATGGCAAAAACAGGTTTGTCGATCCTAGTAATATTATTCTCCGAATAATATTCCACTAAACAATTTAAAATTTCCGTTTTTTTTACTAGGTTTAATTGAGGATTTGCTTTGATTAATTCCTTCCATTGCATTAAAGAAATCACATTTGTTTCTTGATTTAACGCTTGTTCCATAAAAGGGGATAAATAAACCTTTTGGTCAGAAAATAAAACCCAAGGCATAGCCAATTCCCGGTAAGTTTGTTTTACAATCTCTTGATGAAGCGCTTCTGTTTCGTCTTGAACCAATGATTCCATTAGTTTTCGTAATCCTTTGGCGCTTATTTTGGTTATCGATTCATCTTCGAGACTAAATTTCTTCGAAAAATAGAATAATGCTACACCCGTAATTCTTTCCGTTTCGGGAAAAAAAGGAACCATCAATAAAATTTCAAACGAAAGTTCACGCATGTCTTTGCGATAATATGGGTCTTTAAGAGAGTAAGTAAAATCCTGATAGGACAAAACCATTTTTTCTTTCATTTCAATCGCAAAGTCAATTATGGTGTCATTGATTTCCGCTAGGGGATAAGTTTTGGTAAAAACCCTTGTTCCCTTGGCATGCAAAACTGTAACTTCCGGTTTGGAAAGCAACAATTGTGCAAGGTTGTCAGAAAAGTCTTTATCCCAAAAACAAATAGTCATTTGCGTTAAGAAGGGTAGTCCAAGCGAATACAAGTATTCTAAAAGCAAGAACCGGCTATTATTTTTCATGCTTTTCCCCCCCCTTAGAACGATATTAAAAAGAAAGCGAGATTGTCACTGGACCATCACAAACTATAGCGAGTTCCATGTGGGCGCCAAAAACACCTGCTTTTACGGGGATGTGATACTCGCTTTCCAAGATTTGGTTAAATTCTTCATATAGCTTTGATGCTTCGTCGGGATTCATACTGTCAACAAAGGAAGGACGATTCCCTTTCTCCGTATCTGCATACAAAGTAAATTGCGATATGGAAAGAATTTCTCCTTTAATGGTTTGAATCGATAAGTTCATTTTTTGGTTTTCATCTTCAAAAATGCGTAAATTGGAAATTTTCTTAGCCATCTTCTTCGCTTCTTCGATTGTATCCCCATGCGTAAAGCCTACCAAAAGCAAATAGCCTTTTCCGATTTGGGAAACCACGTGGCCGTCAACGATACAACTTGCTTTCTTTACGCGTTGAACAACTACTTTCATGTTTATTTGAAAATCCTTTCGATATTGTAAATCTCGCTAATTTTACTCAAGGCAACGATTACGCGATTTAGTTCATCGGTGGTGCCGACTTGAAGTTTGAATTTCGTGATGCATTCCCCAACTTTGTTTTTGGAAGAAGACACTGAAATAATGCTTCCTTTGGTGGTATTGATGATATTAATCATTTCCGCCACCAAATTAGGTCGGTCAACCGCCTTTATCTGTATCGTGCTCTCATAGACCCGTCCGCTGAAATCGTGATCCCAATAAATATTGATAAACCGCTCTTGGTCCACGTTATTGATATTCGGACAGCCTTCCCGGTGCACAATAATACCGCTTCCTTTGGAAATGTATCCAGTAATCGAGTCGCCATAAACTGGTTGACAACAGTTACCCAGGCGGAGTTGAGCTTTATCGAGTCCCTCGACAACAATCCCGTAAGCGTTATTGTGCGAACGTCTGGCACGCGGTTTTTCCTCGCTTTCCGAGTACATCTTTAGAGCCGTTTCATCATCCAATTTGGTTTCGGTATTGCCCATCAAGCGATTGATAGCGCTTCGAGCGGATATAACCCCTTTACCAATTTCGTAATATAAATCTTCTAAAGTGGTGATGTTGTTACGGCCAAAGTATTCGTTGATAACTTTGTCGTCGAAATGGGTTAATGGAAGGTTTAATAGTTTCAACTGACGTTCAAACTCTTCTTTTCCCAATGCAATAATATTGTCCCTTTGAAGTTTATTTAGGAACGATTTGATTTTGTTGCGCGCGTGGGAAGTCTTGACGATTTTCACCCACTCTGAGGAAGGGCCGGGGCTGTTTTTGTTGGTTTTAATGTTTACAACCTCACCAGTTTTAAGCTTGTAATTTAAAGGCACTATCCTTCCGTTGACGATTGCACCCACGGTCTTATTTCCGATTTCGGTGTGAATCCGATAAGCAAAATCAAGCGGAGTCGAACCGGTAGGTAAATCAATTACATCCCCTTTAGGGGTAAAGATATAAACATTGGCACTGAAAATGTCCTCGATGATACTATCGAGCGGATCGGCATTTTGACTCATCTCCACATAAGTCGATAAATCGCGATACCATTTAAGCTTATTCACGATTTCCAGTTGTTCTTTTTCCGGGGTATAACCTGGATTGTTTTCTTTATAAGCCCAGTGTGCGGCAACCCCCAGTTCCGCAATCTCATCCATTTCATAAGTGCGAATTTGGATTTCAAAAATCTTGCCTTCATGGCCGACGACTGTAGTATGAAGGGATTGATAAAGATTAGATTTCGGTACCGCTATATAATCTTTAAAACGCATCGGTAACGGTGTCCATTCCGAATGCACCAAACCTAATACTCGGTAACAATCCTCAACAGTTTCCACAATAATCCTTAAGGCCAACAAATCGTAAATATCATCGATTGTTTTGCCTTTAGAACTGATTTTTTTATAAATACTGTAAATATTCTTGATGCGCCCTTTGATATCGTAATTCTTGACTTGATGTTCATCCAAAATTGCTTCCATTTTGCTTATCATTTGGTTGATATCTTCTTCGCGTTCGCTTTTTTTCGCATGAATAGCGCGGGCAATATCTTCATATTCGGTCGGGGCAATATATTTTAAACTTAAATCCTCAAGTTCCGCTTTTAACCGATACATCCCCAAGCGATGAGCAAGCGGCGAGTATAAGTCGAGGGTTTCTTTGGCAATTTTTTGACGTTTATCCGGGGCGAGGTGTTCCAGTGTCCGCATATTATGCAACCGATCGACCAGTTTAACCAAAACAACCCGTATGTCTTTGGCCATCGCCAACAAGATTTTTTGATGATCGCTGGCCAAGGCTTTTTCCATCGTCATGTATTTTAGCTTGCTGATTTTGGTGACGCCATCAACGATATCTGCAACATCCTTGCCCAAACGTTCCGTCATTTCTTCTTTAGTCATATCGGTGTCTTCCAAGACATCATGAACCAATCCGGCAGCTATGGTCGCCGGTCCCGTATGAAGTGTAGCTAATAAATACGCGACTTCAAGCGGGTGTTGAACGTAAGGTTCTCCGGAACGGCGCATTTGGCCTTGGTGTTTTTCCATGGCAATCTCATAGGCTCTTTGAATCAAATTGATATTCTTCTCTTCATGCAAATATTCGCTTGCGGCTTTAAGAATATCGTCAATCGTTTTTGGTGCTTCCACTACCCTCACCTCCTTTGTTTATAATTAAATATTTGTTTAGTATTTAATTAAAGTGAAAATATCATATCCTTCCAACAATTCGCGTCCTTTTAGTTCGGTTAATTCGATTAAAAAGGCTAAACCAACGACAATACCGCCACTTTTTTCCACCAAATCAATGGAGGCTTTGATGGTTCCTCCAGTGGCAAGCAAATCGTCGATGATAAGCACCTTCATGCCCGGTTTTATGGCATCCTTATGCATGCATAAAGTGTTGGTTCCGTATTCCAATTGATATGTTTGCGAAATTGTTTCTCGCGGTAATTTTCCCGGTTTGCGAATCGGAATGAAACCGATTTTTAATTCCGCCGCAACCGGACATCCGAAAATGAAACCTCGAGATTCCGGCCCAGCCACAATGTCGGCACCTTTCGCTTTGGCAAAAGCGATTATTTCTTGACAGGCTGCCGAAAAAGCTTCGCCATTAGCCATTAAAGGCGTAATATCGCGAAACAACACATCCTTAATGGGAAAATCTGGTACATTGGCAATATATTGTTTGAAATCCATCATGAAAACTCCTTACTCTTGTTTTATTATACATCATTATATCATTTTTTGCGCTTTTTATAAAGAGGAATGGTAAAGAAATGTTGACAAATTCCTGTAATGGGGAACTGATAATTTGACCCCATAATGCATAAACTTTTAAGAGTGGGGGGAAATTGCATGGCAAAAAGCGCAAATAAACTAACCAAAACCTTTTTTATAAACACTTTAATCATTGTTTTAACCGGCTTTATCATCAAAATCCTAGGGCTGCTAAACCGTATTCTGATTACCCGACTCCTTGGTACCGAAGGCATGAGTTTATACATTTTGGCTTTCCCGACAATCGCTTTTTTCCTCAATTTAGCTGCCTTTTCTTTAAATATTTCTACAAGCAAACTAATTTCTTCAAGTCTTATCACCAGGCAATATTCGCCCAAACAAATTTTAAAGAAAAGCCTAAAAATTTCCTTTTTCGTTTCTATAATAGCGATTATGATTTTGCTTGCCATTTTGAGACCTTTGGCAACAAAATGGTTAAACAATGCTAAGCTGTTTTTTCCGCTTTTAACAACTGCGCTTTTGATTCCGCTAGTGGGAATCAGCGAAACTTTGAAAGGGTATTTTACCGGATTAAAAAAGATGAGCATTCCCTCGGTGGCTACTTTGTTGGAACAACTGGCTCGCATCGCCTTTGGGATCGGCTTTATTATCCTCTTTTTGCCCTATGGCATGGTCTTGGCCACCACTTTTACACTTCTTGCTTTATCGTTTGGCGAAATGATTTCCATAATCTTTTTGCTTTTTCGGTTAAAAAAGCAACCTCTTATTCATTTTGAGAAAACATCCGGTGAAACTAAGGCAGTACTATCCATCACGATTCCTAATACTTTGTCGCGCTTAATTGGCAGTTTTTCCTTTTTTTTAGAGCCGATTTGTTATACGGGAACGCTGCTTGCGCTCGGGTATAACAATATAGCCATCGAAACCCGGTATACAATTATCAATGCCTATGCAATTCCCTTAATGACCATGGGCTCATTCTTGTCTTTTGGCATCGCCCAAGCGGTTATTCCTCATATTTCGGAAAACTTTTCTTTAGGGAAAACCGAAAGCATCCGTTATCTGATTCGCAAATGCCTAGCTTTTTCGTTTATCCCCGGGGTTTTGCTTTCCCTCGTCTTCTATTTATTTCCGTTGGAATTCATGAAGTTAATCTATAACACAAGCAATGGAACTGCTTATTTAAGACCCTATGTCTTTTTGTTTGTGCTTTATTATCTCCATCCTCCGGTAAACGCTATTCTGCAAGCGCTGGGAAAAGCGAAAATGCTCTTTGTCACTTCCACCATTTTTAATGTTTTGCGGGTTATTTTTATTCTTCTTTTTGCCAAAATACCGTTTATCGGTTTGGACAGTATTTTTTGGGCCATTTTGGTTACAATGGTTTTAAGCAGTATTACCAATATCATTCAGTTACTGGTAATCACCAAATATCGTTTTGATGTCCGTTTGATTATAAACTCTTTGCTATTAATCATCGGAACCCTGGCCTTTACCACTTTTTTGGGTCATTTCTTTCATTTTTCCTTTTTGATTGATGTTCTTTTTACTTCGTTCTTTTTTATCTTTTTTGCCTTCTCGTTAAAAATTATCTCCATTGAGAGCTTAATAAGAAAAAATCCTAGGTCAACCTAGGATTTAATTGGGATATTGAATTAATTTTATTATTTAATTCGGTTATCATGGTACGGAATAATTTAATATGATTATTAATATCACTTATTGTTTGTTCTTCATTCAACATGTCAATCCAAAAAGGATGATAGCTAGGGTTGCTAAAAAGCGCAATCTCGTCTTCAAGGTTTCGCGCGTATTCTCGTAAATGGGCATAGTATTCTGTTTTTTGTTTTTCATCAATAATATTTTCATATATTGGTTTAATATCTGAGATTTGATTCTCAATGGTTTTTAAACCATCTAAGTTATTCTCATAAAAATAATTTTCCGCTTGATGCCATAACTCCAACAATTCCCAAGAAATCGTCAGATTAAGATCGGGATTGACTCTTGAAATAATGTAACGGTAACTTTCCCGTAAGACCGTCAATTCATTTAGGTTTAATGACTGACAAACAAAATTATTAATTACTTCCTGATGATTTGTTTTAATAACCTGTAATTTTTCCATCAATTGTCGGTTAAACTCTTCACTTGAACCACTTTGATAGGTTTTTTTTGAAAACAATTTGTTAGATTTTTCGTTTTCGGTAACTATTTTATCTAATCGATTTAATTCCAAAAATAATTGAAAACATTCAAGAGAAATTTTTCCAATGGTTTTTTCATAGTTAAATCGGATAATATCAAGTTGTTTAGCTAACTCATGACTGGTAATGATTAATTCAATTACATAAGCGGGCAACTCATCATTTCTAATGTCTAAAAAGAAAGGAATATTATCCTTAATACTCATCTTTACCTCCTTCATTAGTATTATAATTGGAAATTTTTATTCATGCAATTAAAATACTAATTTTTTGGTGCCTAGAAGTAGCATTAGACATTAATTTTCAATAATCGACAAGATTTTTTTAATTATCCGCTTGGCCATAAAATAGAATCCCAAGTCTGTAGGATGTATGCCATCTACGGTTGCTTCATGTTGAAGTGGAATTAATAAGTTCTTGCCATTGAGAAAGTAAATATTGTTATCACCGTTTTCGTTTTGTTTTTTCACAAAACCGGCTTGAAAACGGGCAAGTTTCAAAGCATGATTGAGTTTATCCATAAAGTGCATTTCTTTCGCCATCCGGATTTTACTGATGATCAAAATCGGAACCGAAGGGTATTTCTCTCTGATGGTAGACACAAAAGGTGCCAAAGTATTTTCCAAAATACTATTTTCATCCGCATTCCCTTCATAGTCCAAAATAAACATTGTGGCTTCTTTCGTGCTTGCCACCAGTTCCGTAATCTCTTTTTCCCCTTTACCGCTACCCGAAAAACCGTAATTGATAAATTCATAACCAAGTTCGCGAGCGATAATCGCAGGGTAAGCCATCCCGGGACGAGTTGCGCAACCCCCTTGGGTTATCGAAGTGCCGTAGACCACAATACGTCCTTTCGGAAATAAATCTTTAGCGGGTTCCACTGAGGCTTCATCATCGATTTCCAGTTCAACGCTATTCACCCCCGCATAAAGCGGCAAATTGATTACAAACAATCTTCTTCTTTTGACGGGGTGCGAAAATAAAGTAATTTCATATTCGCTTAAATTGATGTTGTAATTGGTACTGGAAAAAAAAGAAAGATTTGCGCGTTTGGTACCGACATAAAGATCGAAACCCGCTTGTCCGACATGAGTCATATGGGCCATGTGAAGGATGCCGAATAATTTGGCATGGAGTTTAAGTGATGTTGTATCGCTGTAAAACGCCAGCAATCCCCCGGCAGGGTTTTTGGCAAGGGTTTCCAAAAACGGATTTACCTTGGCAACGGTTTCCAAATCTTTTTCCGAAAAACGGTAATACTTCTTTTCCGAGGAAAAGAAAGGCAAACCATAAACGCTGATGGCATCCGTAGTTGCCGGGTTGACCAATTTGGTTTTTGTTTCTGTCATTTAGTTTCACTCTTTCCTATTATGTACTATATCAACTATTTTACCAAAAATGTAAACGCCTTGCAGCAATAATACCTTAATTTTTGTCATACTTGATGACTTTTAATTTTCCCTGTTGGTATAAGGCACAATAGACATCTTTAATATTGTCGATATTGTGTTTCTGAAGTTCTTTCTTTACCCATTCTTCGCCAATTTGAATCGGGGAGAGGTTTTCTTTTATCAATTTGCCGCTAATGATTAGCGGTAGCGGATAAATACCATCAGGGTTTTCTGCTTTGGTGAACACGCTCAAACGGCCATTGGTTTCCAAAATGGCATATTCGACTTCTTCGATACTGCGAATGTTCTTTTGACGCAAATGCAGCAAAAGGTCATCCATATTATAACGTTCTTTGAGCATCGTTTTCACTTGTAGTTTCCCTTGTAAAATTATGATAGCTTCTTTGCCGTCCAATAATCGCCTAAGCGACGGTATTTTGATGGAAAGAAAACCCAATACCCGTTCAATAATGGCTAAAAAGATCATCGGCAGGAAACTATACCAAATGCTCGTGTCAAAATTTTCAATACCTACGACCATAATATCAACGATGGTGAGCAAAATCATGACATCAAATAGACTCAATTGACCAACTTCGCGTTTGCCCATAAACTTCATTAAGACAATCAACATAACATAACTATAAAACGTTCTCAACAAGACACTTAAAAAGTCTAACTCCACAATTCAAATCCCCTTCTAAATAATAAGTTTGTCTCATAAAATAACTTAGGTGATAATATGCAACTATTGCGTCAAAAAGCAAAAGAACTGCTTATATTCTTGATTATTTTGACCCTGACCATTTTAATTTATACTCTGCTTGTTTATTCCGGACATGCTACCAACGAACCGATTAAGTTTCGCATCACTTCCTTTTTAATCGGATTAATCCTCTTCTTGGTTTTGGGTTTTTTCAGTGGCAACATCGAACAAAAAAAAGGCTGGATAGCGGGATTATCGTCAGCCTTGGTTGTAATCATTTTTGTAATAATCATTCAGCTCTTTGCCAAAGATCCTTTTACTTTTGACCGGGTTTTAAAGTATTTAGCTTATCTTTCGGCAGGGACCTTTGGCGGCATTTTAGGGGTAAACTTTAAACGCCTGTTTTAACGGATTTTACTGAATTTTAAACTAATATCCAGTGCTTTGTAAGAATGGGTTAACGCTCCCACAGAAATATAATCGACGCCGGTTAGGGCAACACTTCGCACTCGCTTTAGGGTCATGTTCCCGCTGGCTTCGAGTTTTTTGCGTCCTTCGTTTAATTCCACCATCCGAGCTAATTCTTCATTGGACATGTTGTCCAATAAAATAATATCGCACGGAGAATCGAGGGCTTCGAGCATTTCCGCTTCGTTTTCCACTTCGACTTCGATTAATAAATTTTGCGGGTTGTTTTTTGCGGCGAGTTCAACCGCATTCTTAACTCCTCCCACCGCCGCAATATGATTATCTTTAATCAAAATACGGTCACTTAAATTATACCGATGGTTTTGGCCCCCGCCATCAACCACGGCTTGCTTTTCCAAAACCCGTAAAAGCGGAGCAGTTTTTCGGGTATCCAAAATAACGCAACCGGTTCCTTGCACTTCTTGGACAAACTTATTCGTCATGGTGGCAATACCGCTCATGCGTTGGAGGATATTTAAGGCGACCCGTTCGCCCCGTAAAATATCTTTCATCGGACCTTGCAAATAAGCGATGACGGTTCCACGATTGACAAAGGAACCGCTTTTGCGCAAAATCTCAAATTTGATTTTAGGATTGATGAAATGAAAGACTCCTTGGGCAACTTCAATCCCGGAAATGACTCCGCTCGCTTTGGCGATGAATTGACCGGTAAGAATCAAATTATTCGGGACCACCGCTTTGGTAGTCACATCGTTATCATAGCCGTCTTCTTTTAACGCTTCTTTGAAAATATGTTCAATACGTATATCCATTTAATCTATTCGGTAATGACAACCGATACTCTCCTTTCTCGCAAGGGCTGCTTGGACAATTAACTTTGCAACCGTTGCAATATTTAAAGCCCGATAATAATCAACCGATAATACCGGATATTTCAATAATGCTTGATAGTGGTTGGAAATAATCTTTAAGGCAATTTCCAACCCTTCTTTTTTACGCACAATAAAGGCAAACTGCTGCATAGCATTTCGGATATCCTGGCGAATATGATGATAATTATATGGTTTATAGATTCTAGCTTCTTTTACGTCCCAATAAAGCGGTCTTTGGGGCTTTGATTGATTAATTACATTGGCAATCCGTTTGCCAAAAACCAAACATTCGAGGAGCGAATTGCTGGCTAAACGATTGGCGCCATGGACGCCAGAGTTACTGCATTCCCCGTTTGCATAAAGATTTGCCATGCTTGTTTTGCCATTTAGATCAATTTTGATTCCCCCGATGCCATAATGTTCTTGAGGAGCAATCGGAATCAAATCGCTTTCCATGTGATAACCAAAATTTAAACACTTTTGATAAATCGTAGGGAAGCGGTCTTTAAGAAATTCTTTGCCTAAGTGGCGGGCATCCAAATAAACATAATCGCTCCAAGTATCATACATTTCTTTGTAAATCGATAAAGACACCACATCGCGCGGAGCAAGTTCTAAACGTTCATCGTATTTAGCCATGAAGCGATTGCCTTCGATATTGCGAAGGATGGCTCCTTCTCCTCGCAACGCTTCGCTGATTAAGAATTTTTGACCGCGAAACTCATTTTTTACATCGTAAAAAACTGTCGGATGAAATTGGACAAATTCCATATGGACGATTTCCACTCCCGCCCGATAGGCCCCGGCAATCCCGTCTCCTGTGGCAATATGGGAATTGGTGGAATCTTGGTAAACTGCTCCGATTCCTCCGGTTGCCAGAATGGTATGATTGGCAAAAACAGCAAGCGCTTCGCCTTTTTCATCGAGTGCTTTAACACCGTAACAAGTGTTGTCTTCGTGTATCAAAGCATAAAACATCGTGTTTTCCAAAATGGTGATATTGGGTTTATTCTTCACCAACGCAATCAAAGTTTCCATAATCTTTTGTCCGGTGGCATCTCCTCCGGCATGCAAAATTCTCCGGGTGGAATGACCCGCTTCTTTGGTAAGTAAAATATTTCCCGTGCTGTCAACGTCGAAGGGAACGCCTAATTTAATCAATTCTTCGATGTTTTCTTTCGCTTGATAAACTAAAGCTTGGATAGCCGATTTGTCGTACAAATCGACCCCCGCAATAATCGTATCTTCGATATGTTTGGTAAGTGAGGCATCGTTGATGTTCATTACCCCCGCAATCCCTCCTTGGGCCAGAAATGAATTGCTTTCGGTCAATTTTTCCTTTACTAAAATGGTAATTTTACGTGATTCATCAATTTGTAAAGCAGTATATAATCCACTTAGACCGCCGCCCACAATCAAAACATCAGTTTGCATTTGCTTCATACTTCTCATCTTATTTCATCTCGGCTTGTATTTCGTACATTTTATTTAAGGCTAAACCAGCTTTAGCGATTATTTCGTTATCTAAAGTTATTTCATTGCGTTCGGAAAGAAGTGTCGTATGTAGTTCATCCAAGGTAGTCTTTTTCATATCCGGACAAACCGCTTTTTCGTTTAACGGAACAAAGGTTTTGGTTGGGTGTTTTTGCTTTAATACTTCGATAATGCCATTTTCGGTACCAATGATAAATTGCCTTTTATCCGAACGTTCCACAAAGTTCACAATTCCTTGCGTGCTTCCCACAAAATCCGCTGCTTCCAATACTTCCAGCGGCGCTTCGGGATGGACCAATAATAGGGCATCTGGGTTTTTTGCTTTTGCTTGCTCAACCATCTTAAGGCTGTATTCGTCATGGATTGGGCAATAACCCGGCCAAAGGTTCAGTTTGGGCAAATTATCCGGTAAAAGCGAATTAGCATAATTGGCTAAATGGCGGTCCGGCACATAAAGAATTGATTTTCCCTGTTTTTGCATGTAACCAATCACTTTTAAAGCATTGGAACTGGTTACTACCACATCCGCCAAGGCTTTAACCGCAGCGCTGGTATTGATATAAGCCACCACTGTTGTTTCGGGATTTTTCGCTTTATAGGAAGCAAGCTTGATTTCATCAATCATATCAGCCATCGGGCACCCCGCATCGCCGTGAGCCAACAAGACTTTCTTGGCGGGGTTGAGAATTTTTGCGGTTTCGGCCATGAAGTGCACCCCGCAAAACACAATCAGATGGGCATTTGTTTCTTTGGCGATGGTGCTTAAGGCGAGCGAATCGCCAACGTAATCCGCTACAGCCTGAATTTCCGGCAATTGATAATAATGAGCCAACACAACAGCTTGTTTGGCTTTTTTTAATTCGATGATGGCTTTTTGCATTTCCTTTATTGTCATTTTTTCCATTGTCTAACTCCTAAATTGACTTTTTTTAAAAGAAACCAAGGTTCTTATTACCTTGGTTAATTAATTATTGATAATAAGATGTCTTGCCAAAGATCATAAAGAATAGGATAACCAAGGCAATAATCGCTAAAATAATGAATACCAGCAACAACACACGCCCCGCCGATACCGGTGCCGATCCGACCAAACGACCGGTTTCTCCATTGACATAATAACGATAAGTTTTACCTTTGTAATCAAAGGAGCAAATCCATAACGGAATCAAAACATACTTGTATTGAACTCGGTCAAAGGTCGTATTTGTGTGCAAATAACTCACCACGTCGTAATTGTAACGCGACAAAATTATCTGCTCAATTCGTTTTTTGGCAATATCTTTTGCTTTATTGAAACCTTCTTTTAAAGAAATATCATAATGTTCCGCAGAAAAACCCGATAAATACCGCGAGTCATAAAGATATGAATCATTGGTATGGAAAGGCTGAAGTTGCACAATTTTCCCTTGAGTAATTTTACGGCTGGCGCTGACGACGATGTCGTCAAACGAAACGTGTTTGGTTCCCGAAATATAGAAATACCTTATTTCCGTAACCACTCTGCGGTTTTTGCCTGTGCCGACGGTTCTGGTATAACGTTTTCCCAGACGACCTTTGTAAGAGGTAAAAGTCTCCGCATCATAAGTCCAAACCGGCAAATAAACCCCGTTGGTTTTGGCATTCGGAATGTTTTTCTTTAATTTCTTGGGGGCAAAAAAGCGTTTTTTTATCCAATTTTGATATAACTTGATAGTTGTTTCTTTATTAATCGAAAAAGGCAAGACTCTTTGAGGACGAAGCCCGGGAAGTTCTTCGCTATCCGTCACTTGGGCCGTGCCACAAAACGGGCATTCATAAGAAATGATTTTCTTTTCCACCACATTGTTAGAACCGCAGTTTTGGCAGTGGAGTATTTTCATTTCATTGTTCCAAGAGTTTTTGACATCTTCGGCGCCAAAAAAATCATATTCTACTTGAGATGAAACTCCTTTTAAGCGCACGTGATATTCGCAGTATTGGCAAGTCAGTTCTTCTTGTGCCGGTTCAAAGGTTAAATTGGCCCCGCACCCCGGACATTTAAATACTTCGTTTTCGGCTTGCAATTCTTCTTCAAAAGCTTGCTTTTGATTATCCATGTTGGCATCCCTTTAGTTTTCGACTTTTGTTCCGCACTCTGGACAGAAATTGGCGCTTGCAGGCATCGGTTTGCCACATTTCACGCAAAATCTTTTTTCCGGAAGTTTTCCCCCGCACTCCGGACAAAATTTAACATTAGCCGGAATAGCTTTTCCGCAGTTGTTGCAGGAAACTTTGGTATCTTCGGTTGGTTTTGGTTCGTCTTTTACATTTTTCATTGCTTCCGCAAACATTTGTCCCATGCCGAGACCTGCACCAAGCCCAACACCCGCACCGGCTACTCCGCCTTCGTTTTTAGCGGCATCCCGAATTGCTTCAGCAGTTTGATATTGCATGAACGATTGCATTTTATCGCTCATTACACCAACTGAAGTACGTTTGTCGATGGCTTGTTCGACTTCTTGAGGCAAGGAAACATTCTCAATGAATAACCCTTCCACCGAAATACCCATTTTCGCAAAATCGTCTTTAGATGTTTGAATCAAAACTTCCGCTAGTTCGCGGTATTTCGCAGCAATATCAAGCGCCGGAATATTAGCCTCGCCCAAAGCGTCCGCAAACGAACTGACCACGATCGAACGGAAATGGCCGATTAAGCTGGCAGTGCGGTAGTCGCGGTTAGTACCAAAGATTTCCCGCATTAAAACCGCCGCATCGCTTACTCTAAAGGAGAATTTTCCGTGGGCACGTACGCGAATCATGCCAAAATCTTTATCCCGCATCATTACCGGATTGGTCGTACCCCAAGTTTGGTTGATGAATTGCTTGGTATTGACATAGTAAACGTCAGCTTTGAATGGCGAATCAAAACCATATTTCCATGAAGCAAGACTTGTTAAGATCGGCATGTTTTTGGTTTCCAATCTGTGTAGGCCTGGCCCATAGATATCGGCAATTTGCCCTTCTTTTACCAAAATAGCGCTTTGAGCAGGACCAACGATTAATTGGCAACCATTCATTATTTCTGCCCGATCGTCCATCGGATAACGATAAACGATGGTATCGGTAGAATCATCTTTCCATTCAATAACTTTTAATAATTGGCGTTTTAAAGCTTTAAATAATCCCATTATTAACCTCCTAAATGTAATTTATTATTCATATCTCTCTTATTATACTCTTTTTAGGAATTTTCTACTTTTAATATAATAATTTTATTTAAAAGTAAGCGTCGCCTGAATGGCTTTTTGCCATCCTTGAAGGCGTTTTTCTCTTTCGGGTTCCGACATCTGGCTTAGAAATAATCGATCCACTTGGTGATATTTTTTGATTTCTTCCGTGGATTTAAACCAACCGATTGCTAAAGCAGCCAGATAGAAAGCTCCGAGCGCGGTTGTTTCCATACAGCGCGGACGCACCAATTTTACGTTCAATAAATCGGCTTGAAATTGCATTAAAAAATTATTAACGCTGGCTCCGCCGTCAACCCCCAAATATTGGATGTCGAAACCGGCTTCTTTTTTCATAACGTCCATGACGTCTTTGGCTTGATAGGCAATTCCTTCAATCACCGCCGCTATCATATTTTCCTTGGTGGTAGCTCTGGTTAAACCGAATATCGCTCCCCTGGCATCATTATCCCAATAAGGGGTTCCCAGTCCCACAAAAGCCGGAACCATATAGACACCGCTGCTATCGGGGTTTTTCTGCAAATATTCTTCGCAATCGCTCGACTTTTGGAAAAACTTTAATCCATCTCTTAACCACTGGATGGCCGCCCCCGCAACAAACACGGAACCTTCCAAGGCATATTCGATCTTCCCCTTGATACCCCAAGCGATTGTGGTCAATAAGCCGGCTTGCGAAAAAATCGGCATCTCCTTGGTATTCATTAAGATGAAACAGCCCGTGCCGTAGGTGCTTTTGATGGCACCTTTGTCAAGACAACATTGACCAAACAAAGCTGCTTGTTGATCACCGCTAAGCGAAGCAATCTTCACTGCAGCCCTCGGAAAGTACTCTTGTAACCCTTCAGCTATTCCTATAACACCAGAACTATCAACAACTTTGGGGAAAAGACTAATAGGCAAATCAAATAAAGCCAATAACTCCTCATCCCATTTCAGGGTATTGATATTAAAAACCATTGTGCGGGAAGCATTGGAATAATCGGTTACGTGATGCTTTCCTTTGGTTAAGCGCCAAAGCAAATAGGTTTCGACCGTGCCAAAAAGGACTTCCCCTTTTAAAGCTTTTTGATAACTTCCCGGAACATGGTCCAAAATCCAGCGGATTTTGCTGGCGGAAAAGTATGGGTTAATCATCAAACCGGTCTTCTGGTGAACCTTTTTTTGATAACCTTTGTTGATCCACGTTTCGCAAATGGCAGTTGATTGCCGTGATTGCCACACAATGGCGCGATAAAGCGGCTTTCCGCTTATTTTATCCCAAAGTATTGTTGTTTCCCTTTGGTTGGTGATTCCGAGTGCTTCGATGGAATCAATACCTAGATGCGCTTGGTTTAAAGCTTCTTTGATTGTCTGAATAACAGTTTCAAAGATTTCTTCGGGGTTTTGTTCTACCCAACCGTTTTGGGGACAAATCTGGGAAATTTCCATTTGAGAACTGGAGACTATTTGGCTTTTGCGATTAAATATAATTGATCTGGTACTCGTGGTTCCTTGATCGATTGCTAAAATGAATGTCTCTTTCATCGCATTTCCTCTTTTCTGGTATTATTATACTAAAAATAGCCGTTTTTTTCAAACAAAACAAAAACACCATTTTTATCGTTGTGATTATCTTGTGATATATTCATTGTAGTTATCTTTTGATTATTTCCTAAAAATGGATGAATTTAGATTCTTTAGATATTTCATGGTTTTTTGTAATAATTCAAAGTCCTAATTCGTAAATTTGAGACCTCAGTCGATGTTAACCTAATTCAATGAAAGCGATTCACGATATGAATACTTTTCCAAAATTGATTTCTCACAATCGTCCAATATGATTCGAATAAATCTGTAACGATAAATTTAACTGATAAACGCAAAGAATCAAATATTTGTTGGAAATAATAGTAAAAATAGTCCTGTCTTTTTGAAGGAAGGATATCAAGAATAATACCAGTAATTGGATTGGCTATTATAAGAGCAAATTTTTCCGTTAAAGGTTGAGGCCTTAAATTCATCAATACATATAATCTTTGTAAGTGGTGAGCGTTCCATTGTGATACTATTTAATAGTTCTTTATTACTGTAGTGTGACTAGCATTTGTTCGCTCAGCTACATCAATTGAGGATTGTTTCTTACTGCTCTCAGGGCGAATAACATTTTTGGTTTAATACGAAACAATACTGTTTTTAGCAGCAATGTCATTATCTTCATTAAATGTTTTACTACACTCTTTACATTTAAAACGTCTTGGTTTGTATAATAGGTAAGAATTAAAACCTGCTATTGTTAGATCCTTAATCCTTCGAGTATCATATCCATGTGTAACAATATTATTTGATTTACATCCAATACACGCTTGTTTTGAGTTTTCGCTTTGTTTAATAACATGAATTTCCACTATTTTACTTGTGTTATTTTTCTCTGGTGTTTACTGCTTCAATTACTAGACCTTTATCTTGTTAATCAAAAAAAATTTAGGTTATAATCTTTTTGTAACATTTTTCCTCTTTCGTAAAATGATATACGGAAATACATTATACAATAAGGGGAAAGATGTTACATTCATAACGAAAAAAGGCTGCCGAGAAGACAGCCTTTTCTATTTAACTGAAAACTGACCACAAAACACAAATCCACAAAATGCTTTCAAGAACCAATTTTGCTTATCGACAAAATAGTGTTACTTTTGGGTTTAAGAATTCGTTGTTTCTCTCTCTTCTTTTAATAAATCGCGGATTTCCCGTAACAACATAATATCTTCGGGAGTCGGTTGTGCCTTTTGTTCTTCGACTTGGGCTTCCTTTTGTTCTGCTTCTTCTTTCTTACGCATTTCCTCAACTTTGCGATGCAAAGTATTGATGATTTTGATTAAAACAAAGATAACTAAAGCGATAATGAGGAAATCAATAACCGCTTGAATAAAGCGACCGTAGTAAATGGCAGAAGTAAGGAGTGGTTGACCATATTCATCAAGCACCTTTACGCCGTTTTCAACTACTTCTTTGGAATTCCATAAACGGAACCTTAATCCCGAGAAATCTGCTCCCCCGATTAAAGCTCCGATTAAAGGCATTAAAATATCATTGGTTAACGATTTGACAATTGATGTGAAGGCACCGCCAACAATGATACCAACAGAAAGGTCAATAATGCTTCCTCTCATAATAAAGGTTTTAAACTCTTGCCAAAATGAACGAGCTTTTTTCTTCATCTTTTTCCCTCCAATTTATCATAATTTTTTTTCCACTACTAAAATAACCGTCTTACATATGCTTCATTAAAATTAAATAAATCCAATAAAATAAATACATCAACTGACTTAAACGGAAAGTCCACAAAATAACCGTCCCCGACTTTTGCTCCCATTGCCAAATACCCTTTAATTAAAGAGGGAATTTCATCCATGGCTTTTTGAGAGTCGAGTTCTTCTAATTCCACCATATTCATCGATCCCGAGCTTTCGCCGATGGCTTTCGGGCAATATTCGTTATCGATTAAATAGTTGTGATAAAGTAAGGATAGACCATATCGATAAGCAAAAGGATCTGTTCCGTAGAAACTGGCGGTTCCAAATAAGAAACGTATTTGATATTCTTCCACATACTGAAACAGAAACTTCCAAATTAATTTTAAAACGATGCTTCCACGGTATTCTTTTTTTACCACCGCCCGTCCCAATTCCAAAATTTGATAAGGGGAATTTTTTAAAGACGTGATGTCGTATTCTGCTTCCGTTAAAAATCCCCCAAGAGGTTCAACATGATGTTTTTGCATCACCCGGTAAGTTCCGACAATTTCCTGCGTCTTGGAATCGATTGCGATTATGTGGTCGCAATATTGGTCATACGGACTGTAATCGGTTCCCATTTCGTTTAAATTTTCTTGATTATACTCGAGTACGATTTCTTGATAGCGCATACGTTGGACATCTTCGAGTTCCTTTGGGTTCGTTTTATCTAATAAACGGATTTCAAATTGTCCAACTAATAAGGGTTTGATAGTCATTTTTTCATCCTCAATTTCTATTTTGCAATTTCAAAAATTTCTATAATTTGTTTTTTATTTAAAGGAATAATTCCGTTTAAGGTTTCGTTTTTGCCCAAGGCTTTTTCAGCCATCTGTTCAAAACTGGTTTCATCAATGTCCAATTCTTTGAGCCTTACCGGCATTCCCAGCGATTGAAAATATTTTTCTAAGCGAATGATGCCTTCGAGCGCGGCATCTTCCGCCTTGATATCTTTACTGACATCCATAACTTGATAAGCAAAACGGGCAAAACGGCCGATGAATTGCTTATAAACATATTTGGCCCAGGCAGGGAACAATACCGCTAGCCCTGCTCCATGGGCAACCCGGTCAAACATACCGCTTACTTCATGTTCCAAACGATGAACGGTAAAGTAGAGTTTTCCGCCCAATCCCGTTAAACCGTTATGCGAAAAGCTGCTGGCAAGCATCAAGGTAGCTCGGGCTTCATAGTCGTGGGGATTTTCAATTGTTTTTTTGCCCGCTTCGATTACCGCTTTTAATAGCCCTTCTGCCAAATAGCTGGACAGTTCCACATCCTTACTATCGGTAAAATAGCGTTCCAAAGTGTGCATCATGATATCTACGATACCGCAACCGGTTTGGTATTTCGAAACCGTAAAAGTTAATTCTGGATTCATTATGGCAAAAAGCGGACGTATTAAATCGCTGTTAAAACCGCGTTTCAACCAGTTTTCCGAATTGGTAAGCACACAGGAATTGCTTAGTTCGCTTCCCGCTGCACTGATTGTTAATATCACACCTACAGGAAGGGCTTTTTGGGGAGAGAGTTCATGCATGCTGAAGCGCCAAATATCTTCTTCCGTACAAGCCCCTACGGCAGTGGCCTTACCGGAATCGATTACCGATCCACCTCCCACCGCCAAAATCAAATCCACTTGTTCGGCTTTGGCGAGCTGAATGGCTTTCCTCACTAAATCAACTTTAGGATTAGGTTCGACCCCGCCAAGTTCCACAAAGGAAATTTCCTGTTCCTTAAGGGAGGCAACAATTCGGTCGTACAAACCCGTTTTCTTTATTGAAGTTTGTCCGTAATGAAGCAAAATTTTTTTAAATCCGTATTGTTTGATAATCGGGCCGATTTCGTTTTCTCTTTCTCTACCAAAAAAGATTTTGGTGGGCGAATAAAAATCAAAGTTTAACATCAAAATTCATCCTTTCAGCTTGATAGGTTCCGCTTACGTTTTTTTCCTTAAAATTTTCGTTTCCAAAAAGGTGATAATCCGTCGGTAGAATAAGATTCCCACTACCGCAAGCACTATCGTAATTATCGTATAAGTAAGTGAATGGGAAAATTCGCCGCTTATTAAGTGGTGGCCAATCAAGGTAGATAAGAGCAGCGAAGGAATCCTGCCGACTAAAGAAATTATCAAAAAGCGATGGAGTTTAACCGATGTGGCAGGACCTAAATAAATCAAAACATCTTTTGGCGTTCCCGGCAGTAAAAAGGCAAAAAGGAATAAGGCTTCCGCTTGTTGAGCGCTTTTAATAAATTTAAACCTTTCCGCATTCTTCTCGCTGACAAATAATTTGACGATTGGTTTCCCCAGCAAACGGACTAAATAAAAGATTATAGTCGTGGCTATCGCAAGACCTATCCAACAAACAACAATTCCGCCGATGACTCCATACATCATGCCCATAACCACTTCGATTACTTCCCCAGGCAAAAAGGCGACTACAACTTGCAATACTTGAATGCCAATCATAATCAAAAGCCCCCACCAACGAAAAGACTTAATCCAAGCGCGAAATTCTATCTGTTTTTGAGTGTTTTCCAATTGCTTAACATAAGGCCACAGCTTTATGGTCCCATAAACCATCAAGATTACCAAGATGACAATGAAAATACCGGAAATGCTGGCTTGCCATATTTTTTTCTTATTTGTTTGTTCCATAACGACCACTTCTAGAATATGCTGACCAGAGCATAATAAATGATTGAGAGTAAGAATGCCGGAAGCATATTGACGATTTTTATCTTATTGTTCGCCAAAAAGTTCCAACCGATACAAATTACCATGATATAGCCTAAAATGGCAAATGGTTGATAAAAAGATGGATCGATTAAATAATCGTAAGCCACCAAACATAACCCCGCAATCATCCCTTGATAAACCAAAACGCTTATTGAGGCAAAAATTACCCCAAAACCAATAGTAATTGTTAAAATAAACGCAGTCACGCCGTCAATCACCGCTTTTAAAAACAAGACTTCGTGACGGCCGAGAACCGATTCTGTGGTACCGATAATAGCCATGGCACCCACGCAAAAGATTAAAGAAGCGGTTATTAAACCTTCCGAAAAAGCGCTTCCTCCCCACTTGGAGGCGATTTTTTCGCTAAAATTGTTAACTTTATTATCCAATCGCAATAATTGGCCAAGGATTGTTCCCAGCACCAATGTGACCAGCACAACTAACTCATACTGACTTTTTAAGACATCCTTATCGATATATAGCATGTTTTTTAACACACCGGTTAAACCGATTAATGCGACAAAAACACCGATAACTTGAAGTAGCAGTTTTTCGTCAATTTTTTTGAGGTATTTTTTAAAAATTAATCCTAGACCGGAACCGATTAGGATACCTACTGCGTTTACGATAGTCCCAAGCATAATAACCTCTTATTGGGGATACTCAAGTTGTTCGTTTTGAGGATTAAGTAAGAATTCTTCAAGATACCTTTTCGCATACTCTTTTGCTTTCTCCAAATCCATATCCCGGTAATTGCCGCACTCGGTTTCGGTTGCCCCGGGAACACCCCCCGCATATTGAAAAATATAATTGAAGGTAGCAAGCAGTAAAGGAACTAATGCTTTGGGTTCATAAAAACCGACCATAATCAAATAAAAACCGGTGCGACAACCCATCGGACCAAAATAAAGGATTTTTTCTTTTACGTCCGGTTGATTGCGCAAATAATAGGCTCCCAAATGCTCAAGGGCGTGCATGGCACCGGTTGAAAATTCCTGACCCTTATTGGGACGAACCAAACGAATATCATAAGTAGTTACCGGTTCGTTTCCCACTTTATCGATTCGCGAAACATACAACCCCGGCAACAACTTGGTATGGTCGATTTTAAAACTGGGAATTTTTTCGAAAGTTGTTTCCATGAAAAACTCCTCCTAAATGCTAATATTATACCATAATCCGTTATAATAGGGGGGTAAAAAGATTGGCAAACCCTTGAAATATTTTGTTTATTAAGGAGCGCTTGCGCCATTTGGCTAGTTCAATTCGCTTGGATTTTTGTAAATCCCCAGAAAAATCTTTCACCAAATCTTTGACACTGTTATTTTCGATTAAGACCGTAGCTTCAAAATTAATATTGAAACTGCGCGGGTCAAAATTGACGCTACCGACCGAAGCGATTTTATCGTCAATTATCAATACTTTCGAATGAACGAAAATATTGGTGTATTCGTAAATTTCCACCCCTTTTTGCAACAATACCTCATAATACGATTTTGTTGCTTGGTTGACCCAAAACTTATCCGGTTTACCAGGCACTAGGATTGTAACTTTTACCCCCGACTCGGCCGCTGTCTGCAAAGCAAAAAGCATTTCTGGTTCCAACATCAAATAAGGCGTCGTTATTTTGATGCTTTTTTTGGCATCGGTAATCATTTTGAAATAAACTTGCTTGATTATCGGCTCCTCATAGTCCGGACCGGATTCCAAAACGATTACTTTCCCCCGTTCCCTTACCTTTTCATAATGATATGCCGTTTCCAACCATTTACCGGTGGCAAAATACCAGTCTTTAATAAAGATATTGGTTAGGCTGATTATGCCGCGCCCTTGCACCAATAAATGGGTATCGCGCCAAAAACCGAACCGACGGCTTTTATGATTGTATTCGTTGCCGATGTTCAAACCGCCGATAAAACCGACTTTCCCGTCGACAATCGTAAGTTTTCGGTGATAGCGAAAATTAATCGCATTAAAGAAATGCAAGGGTGACATTCGTTCAAACGGCACTACATGGGCCCCGGCATTTTTAAGTTCTTTTACCAGTTTCCCTCTAAACCATTTTGAACCGACCAAATCATATATCAAATAAACTTTTACGCCTTTTTGGGCTTTTTCCTTTAAGATTTCCATGATTTGGCGCGAAATTAAATCGCGTTTAATTATATAAAAAGCCATATAAATGGAATCCTTAGCTTCTTCTAAACGTTTTAGCAGTTCCGGAAAAAACATATCTCCGTTTGTTAATACTTTCGTTTTGGTATCACCTTCATAAGGAGTTCTTCCGCTGATTCGGTGGGCATAAGCAAAAATATCGTGAGTTGATAAATCAATGTCAACCCCCGGTTCATATAACAAGAATGTTTTATCCTTTATTTTAGGACGATCAAGTTGAATAAACTTTGTTTTGTAATCACGCGCCACAATCAAATAGATAAAAATACCGTAAATCGGCAACAATATCATGATAGCCAGCCAAATGACTTTTCGTTGGCTGTTATCGTTTTGACTGAGAATGGTTAACATGATAATTATCGTGGTAATAATATTGACAACATGCAGGGCATTAAGAATTAAGGCATAACTGCCTTCCAATTCATTATCGCCAAAGACAATCAACAAGACGGCGTAAATAACCAAAACAAAAATGAAAAGGGAAATTAAAAGTGAACTCTTTTTCATTTTTATCGTCCTTTCCGGGTTCTTTCCCTACTATACTATTATAGCATAAAAAAAGAAAAGGGAAAACAAATATCATTTTCCCTCATTGCGTTAAGTTATTTTTGG